>JBDSME010000459.1:0-3272 GCA_039916065.1 Polyangia bacterium | reverse complement strand
TCAATTCGCCGTCCATGAAGCGCATGAACAGATCCAAAAAGCGCCGCCGGTGGGCGTCGATCTCCACGAACATGGCGCCCACCTGGAACTTTCCCGCGATGGCGGTGCACCAGATGGTGCGGCCCGCAACCATGAGCGGTTCCGACACGGTGCCGGTGCCCAGGGACAGCACCAGCTTGAGCATCAGTTGAGTGTCGCGGGGAATCTCGGTGTCGCTGATCAGGCAGATTCCCGACCGGGACACGTCGCGCGTCCTGACCGGCACCACTGTGCCGTCGACCGACACCGTAGCGGTGACATCGACAGGCCGGCGCGGCTCGCGTCTGGCGTCGGTGAGCCTTTTCACGGGGAGGCCGCCGCCGGATGCCGCGATGACTGTCCTCCGGAAAAGGCACCACCGGACAGGGCATCGAGCTGGGCCTCGATCTCGGCGACCCGTAGAGCAAGTTTTTCCGCGACTGGCGTCCCGGAAGAAAAAGCCGCGTTGGTCGCGCTCCCCGCGGCCCGGTCCGGCGAATCGGCCTCGGCCAATAGCCGCAGTCGCTCGAAGTAGAGCTTGATCACAAAAGACTGTATGTCGCGTCGAACGTCCGCCATGCGAAGAGCCTCGAAGTGCGCCTGCAGCTCGTCTGGGTTGAACACCATCCTAGACAGGTCCCAACTCCCTCGCCACTCGTATCTCACGTCATCGACGGCGCTGATGTCCACGGGAGCGACAGTAGCACCACCCAGAGGGCTGTCGGCGAAGGTCAGCCCCTCGGTCCGGGCGAAGCGTCGGTAGATTCTGAAATGGATCTCGGGAAGCCACCCCGCCAGTCGGGCGCGGCCAAGGAACGACCGCGCCCGTTCCGGCTCCGCAAGGGCCAGCGCCACGGCGGCCTTGCATAGCACATCCACCGACGGGTCGTCCCCGCGCTGGCCCCGCTCGGCCAGCTGAAAGACGGCACTGGTCATTTTGGTCCGTTTTTCCCCGCTGCCAGCCGTGGTTCGCTCGCCCTTGGCCGGGTCGCGCTCCCGGTCGCGCGCTGTCGCGGGGCCGCCATCATCCGTCCTCGATGCCGAGGGGGCTTCGGCGTGGGCGGCGTGTACGCTGGTCAGGGCTGCGCCGGCGACCCAGATACAGGCGTGGAGCCACCAGGTCAGTGTGTCGGTCGCGAATGGCGCCACGCCGCTGTGGCGGTGCCGGTGACGCCCGCCAGTGAGCGGCACGTGACGGTAGCCCGATGCTGAACTCATGGCGATGTCTCCTTCAAGATCCGGGTCACGGCTGCCTCTTCATCGACCGAAATGGGATCATCTTCACCGGCCCGCGAAACCGTGCGGGTCAAGGCACCGCCGCCGACCGGGGGCGGCGCGCCTCCGGTCGCCTGAGCTGGCGCCGAGCGCAGTTGAGCCCTGGCGAAAGAGGGCGGCTCCGTTCTCCCCAGCCGGAATGTCAAGACGATCACGGCCCGCCAGTCGCGTCGGGTGGCCAACCGCGCGCTTGCCACCACCGCGTCGACACGCGGCAAGAGGCTGTCCCACCACGCCGCCCGCGGGAATGACCGCATCGAAGTCCGGGCGGAGATCCGTGTGAAGGTCTCGTCACCAACAGCGGCTTGCCGTCCAGACGAGGACTTGCCAAAGCCCTCCGCCTCCTCCCCTGGCCCTGCCCACGACGTGGAGGTCAACGAGGCGGCCCAAAGCCCGGCCGCGGTTGCCACCCACGGCGTGGCACCCGTCAGCGCGATCGCCGTGATCTTTCCTGAAACCGCACGCGCCGGTTTCCAGATGCGCTCGTGGCAATCGGCCAGCAGCAAGGCCTGACCACCCACAAGCCAAGGTGTCCCCGTGGACCCACAAGCGATGCGCGTGGCTCCGGGCGGAGCATCCGCGACGCGCTCGACCATGACCGACCCGGCCGCTGGGCTGTCTCCTTCGACCGGTCTGGTCACGTACACGCCCGTCGTCCCCAGGATGATCGCGCCCTGTCCGCAGGCGGCGAGATCCGTGGCACCCTCCACCGGCAGAGCCGCACCCCCACCACTGCCACCCGGGCCGGACCCAGCCACCCGCACCGTCCCCGATCCTGAGTCGAGTACCAGAATCGCGCCGCCATCCGTCACGGCCAGCACAGCGCGCCCTGGCGCGTGTGCGCCCGTGAGCAACTCGCGCGTGAGCAACTCGTGCGTGAGCAATTCGCGCGTGAGCAATTCGAACGTCCGTCCACCGTCTTCCGAGCGATACAGGTCGCTCCCCTGTGCCACCGCCACCATGTTTCCATTGGCGCTGGCGGCGACGGCCTGAACTCCGTGTGAGCTGCCCACCAGGCGCCGCTGTACCGCTCCGCTCTCCAGATCGATCTCCCACAGCCCGGCGGCGCCGCCCACCCAGCCGGACCTTCCCCCGGCGGTGGCGAGCGTCACCCGCTCCGCTCCTTCGCCGGCCTTGCTGGTGCCGCTGGCGTTGTCGCCGACCTTGTCGCTTGACCGCCTCGGGCCGTGCCCACTCACGGAGTCCGGGTCGACTCCGGTGCCACCGTCCGCCAGGCGCGGATCATCGGGGTCGTCGATCTCTTCCAGATCGTATCCGCGCGCCCAGTCCACCTCGGCCGGAAGGCTGAGCGACGACCAAGATGCTTCCTCCTGTGCCCGCGTCTGCGCGCGCCGGCTCGGCCCGGGAGACGCTGATGACGACCAGGTGCGCAGGCGGTGTCCCATCCGGTCCAGAACCAGGAGGGCACGGGGAGTGACTACCACCAGACCGTGTTCGGAACCGGCCACCGCCTTCACGTCGCCAACGATCGCCGGCAATCCAGGATAGAGGCTACCGGCCGTCGCGAGGAGCTCCGTCGCCAGCGCCGCCACTGCCCCGAACGCCAGAACAAAGGTCGATGCAACCACGACCAGGCCATCGGATGTTCTAGCCCGCGGTTGCGCAGGCCCGCGGTTGCGCAATCCGTCGGTTGCGCGCGCGCGGACCACGGGCGCGGCGGCCGTTGCGATGGCGTCCGCCCGCGCGGGTCGGCCGTGATATATCGACGCCATGTCTGTGTCCGCCGAGATCATTGATGGGAAGGCCATCGCCGCTGGAATCCGCGGCGGTTTGGCCACTCGTGTGGCCGAGCTGACGGCACGCGGATTTCGCCCCGGGCTGGCCGTCATCCTGGTGGGAGACGATCCGGCTTCGCACGTCTACGTGCGAAACAAGACCACCGCGTGCGCCGAGATCGGTGTGCGCACCTTCGACCATCGCCTGCCGGCGACCGTCACCGAGCCCGAGTTGCTGATGCT
>JBDSME010000458.1:0-3028 GCA_039916065.1 Polyangia bacterium | reverse complement strand
TTGTCCTTGTTGTCTTGTTTGTCCTTCTTGTCCTTCTTGTCCTGTTCCTTCTTCTTGTCGTCGTCGCGTTTCTTCTTGAGGGCGATCTCGAGGTTCCACTTGGCGCGCTCGTCACGGGGATCCAGCGCCAGGGTCCGCTTGTAAGCTTCTATGGCCTCCTTGAACTTGTCCTTCTTGAAAAAAGCGTTGGCGAGGTTGTAGAACGCGGCAGCCTTGAGAGGCGTCTCCTTGGCCTCGGTGGCGCGCAGGAACTCCTCTCCCGCCTCGTCGAACCGCGACAGCGCCGCCAGCGCGGTCCCGCGATTGAAGTGAACAGCGGGATCCAGGGGCAACTCGGCCGCTGCCTTGTCGTATGCCGCCAGTGCCTCGTCGGCCTTCCCGGCCTTCATCTTGGCGTTGCCCTCTTCCACCGGCGCGCTGCGGCTGCGCACAGGGTCGAATGCCGCCACGAACGGAAACATCGCCACCACTGACACCAGCAGCCAGACTCCCCGTCCCGAGGCAACCATCGTCATCCTCACGTCCGCTCTCCTGGCGCGCGCGCGGCCGCCACCCGGGCACGCCGGCCGCCGCCGCGGCGATCGCTCATGCAAGCTTCTGCCACCAGCAACAGGAACGCCGGGAACAAGGCCAGCTCGTAAATCTCGTCGTACTCCTTCACCACCCGCGCCTCGTTCTCGCTCCGCTTCAGACCGGCCAGGGCACCTTCCACCTGCTCCACCCCGAACTGGCGCGCATCCGCGTGGAAATACTCTCCCCCGGTCTTCTGGGCGATGCGCATCAGCATCTCTTCGCCCAGCCGCGAGGTGACGTACTTTCCGTCCGCGTCCTTCACGTACCCTGTGATCTCGCCCTTCTCGTCGAACTCCGGAATCAACTCGCCCGAGCGCGAGCCGATGCCGACGGTGAAGACCCGGATGCCCACCTTCGACGCTTCGTCCGCCGCGTCCAGCGGTTCACTCTCGGTGTCCTCTCCGTCGGTCAGCAACAGGATCACCTGGGAGCGGCCGCCGCTGGCCTCGGCGCCGGTGCCGCCGCCTTCCTTGCTGCGCAGCCGCGTCAGGATCTCGGTCCCCGAGCGAAGGGCGCGCCCCAGGGCCGTACCTCCCACGGGCATGTCCCAGGGCGACAGATCCCTCCAGAACAGCTTCACCGCCGAATAGTCGGTGGTCGGTGGGTACGTGAGCGTCTCGCCCGCGAAGGCCACCAGCCCCACGCGATCCCCGGCCAGGTGGTCCATCAGCCGTTCCAGTTCGCGCTTGGCGCGCTCCAGGCGCGACGGGTAAACATCCTTGGCCAGCATCGATTTCGAAAAATCCAGCGCCACCACCAGATCCATCCCGCGTTGCCGGGTCAGCTTGGCCCGTCCCCCCGCCTGGGGGCGCGCCAGCGCCAGCGCCATCAGGCCGATCGTAGCCACCAGCAAGCCAGCCCGCACCACCTTGCGGCGCACCGACACACCGGCGGTCATGCGCCTGATCATCTCCACCTGGCCCAGGCGCGCCAGCAACCGCCGCCGCGTGCGAAAGAAGAAGGCGTACGCCAGCACCGCCGCCGGCACCGCCAGCATCAGCCACAGCAGGCGCGCATCACCGAACCTCATCAGGGCAAGCGCCTCCACCGCGTCAGGCGCAGGGCAATCTCCAGCAGCAAGGCACCGAACGCCGGCCACAGGAACCGCGGGTACAGCTCGCCGTACATGATGCCGCGGTCGTGCAGCCGCGACTTTTCCAGGTCCTCCAGGATGCTCTGGAAATTGCGGGCCAGGGCGCGGGTATCGGTGGCCAGGTAGGGAGATCCCCCCGTCATCGACGCAATTTCCTCGAGCAACTTCGGATTGACCGGCTGCCGCTGACGCGGCTGTCCTCCCTGCGTGGGATCCAGCGCCGCCGCCCCCGGCGTCGTCCCATTGCCGTTGCCGTCGCCATTGTCGCCCGCCAGGATGGTGTAGATCTTCACCCCCATGGTCTGCGCATAGCGGGCAGCCTGCGTGGGTGAGATGTTACCGGCGTTGTTGTCACCGTCCGTCAAGAGGATGATCACCTTGCTCTTCGCTTCGGAGTGGCGCAGCCGGTTCAGAGCCACCCCGACGCCGTTGCCGATCGCCGTTCCGTGCCCGTCGATGATCCCCACCTGAAGCTCGCCCAGCATGCGCAAGAAGGTGCCGTGATCCAGGGTCAGGGGCACGTGCGTGTAGGCGTCCTTGCCGAACACCACCAGACCGATGCGATCGCTGGCGCGGCGCCGCACGAACCGCTCGATCACCATCTTGGCGGCATCCAGCCTGTTGGGGACCAGGTCGGTCTCCTGCATCGAGCCCGAGATGTCCAGGGCGATGACGATGTCGATCCCCTCCAGCTCGATGTCGTTGGTGGCCCGTGACGTCTGCGGGCGGGCCAGCGCCACCGCCACCAGAGTCACCGCGAACAGGCGCAACACGACGGGCAGCTCCTTCAGTCGCACCACCAGTCCGGCGGGGCGGCGCGCCAGCTCCGAGGCGCGCGAATAAACCAGCGCAGCCTCGCGGTCGGCGGGGCGTCGGAAAGCGGTCCAGGAGGTGAGCGCCACCGCAATCGGCACCAGCGCCAGAGCGCCCGGATGGGCGAACCGGAACCCCTCCTCGGCGCGCAGCAACCACAGATAGGCGACGGTGGCCGGCAGGAACAGCGCGGCGATGAGCGCGCCCGGGATGGGGCGTCCGGGATCGCGCGTGGTGGCACGCGGAGAAGACGGCGCCGACTGCTCTTCAGGCATTGGTGGTCACTCCTCCCTGCGGGCCCCGCGGACCATCAGCGGCCTGCATCACCGGGGCCGCTCCGTTGCCGCCAGGGCCGCCGGCATCTGCCTGCGGCTCGGGCCGTGGTCGGGTGGACTCGACGATGCGAATGGCCAGCTCCAGGCTGCCGCGGGACTCCGTGGCGGTGGGCGAGATCTTCGCGAACTTCACCAGGTCACAGGCCGACAACCAGCGCTCGATCTCGTCGAGAACGATGGTGCGGCCCGCGCGCCGGCGCAGTTCGGCCATCAA
>JBDSME010000457.1:0-3988 GCA_039916065.1 Polyangia bacterium | reverse complement strand
TGGTGTTCGATCGTATCCGCGAGAACGCGGCGCGATTGCGTGATCGTAAGTTCGATCGCGTGGTGAACCAATCGATCAACGAGACGCTGTCCCGCACCATCTGGACCAGCGCCACGGTGTTCTTCGTTACCCTGGCCATGAACGTCTTCGGCGTGGGCGTGATCCGGGACTTCGCCTTCGCCATGAACGTCGGGGTTATCGTAGGTACCTACTCGTCGATCTTCATCGCCAGCCCCATCCTGATCTGGCTCAACGAGAAGTACCTCACCAGCCAGCGCAAGGCGACGGTGCGCGGCGGACGAGAAGCCCGTCGCCCCAAGCGCCCCGGCGAGGAACTAGAAGCAGAGAGCTGAGCGCGGGGGGGGCGCCGCCCCTCACCCTGACCCTTGTATGTCTCGGGGACGTGGCTCGCTGCCGCTCGCACGTCCCCGAACCCCTCTCGCTTCGCGCGGCAAAGCCGCGCTACGCTCGCCTGTGCGGCGGGAGGTGGCATGGGTGAGGGCAAGCCTTGCGAGCGGCAAAGCCCAGATCTGCGAAAAATGGCGGGTCCCTCACCCTCTCCCGCAAGCGGGCGAGGGCCACCGGTTGGCTGGTTACGAGCAGCTGCTCCAGGCCAGACCCCGCCTGGGACGAACGGGCGGAAGGGAGGGACGATGGCGACGCCTGTGGTGGCCTGCCTGTAGGCGATGCCTGTGGTGGCTTGCCTGTGGGCGATGCCTGTGGTGGCTTGCCTGTACGGCGGAGCCCTCGACCAGGCAACTGTTTACCCTCTCCCTTTGGGAGAGGGTAAGGGTGAGGGCAGGGCGGTGTCAGTCCAGGAGCTGGCGGACTTTGGATTCGAGGTCGGACTCCGTCACTTCGTATTGCTGGCCGCTGGAGAAGTCTTTTAGCTGGACGCGGCGGGACAACACTTCGTTCTCGCCGACGATCAGGCCCAGTCGCGCGCGTAGCTTGTCCGCCCGCTTGAGCTGCGACTTGAGGCTTCCCCCGCGGTGTTCGATCTCCACGCGGATGCCGGCGGTGCGGAGGCGGTGGGCCAAGGGGAGCACGTAGCCGAGAGCCATGGCGTCGAGCGCGGCGACGAACACGCCCAATCCGGGCTCGAAGCTAGAAGCCGGCTCCGCCATGGCCAGCAGGGCCCGCTCGATGCCCAGGCCAAAGCCCAGGGCAGGGATCTTCGGGCCGCCCAGGGATTCTATGAGGCGGTCATAGCGGCCTCCTCCGCAGACGGTGTTTTGCGCGCCAAGGTCACCCGCGGTTACCTTGATCTCGAAAATGGTCCCGGTGTAGTAGTCGAGGCCCCGTACCAAACGTGGATCCACCTCGTGCGGCACGGACAGCGACGTCAGGGCTTCGCGCACCCGGGCGAAGCGCTGGCGGGACTCGTCGCCGAGGTGCTCCAGGATGACGGGAGCCTCCGCCACCAGCGCCTGCACCTCCGGGCTCTTGGAATCGAGTACGCGCAGCGGATTCAGCTCCAGCCGCCGCAGTGAATCTTCGTCCAGCCGGTCTTTGTGGGCGCTCAGGTAGGCGATCAGCGCCTCCCGATAGGCCGGCCGCTCCTCGGGCTCACCCAGCGTGTTGATGGTCACCGCGTAAGAGCTGGCCGGGATCCCGAGCTCCTGCAGCAGTGACGCCAGCATGGCGATCATTTCGGCGTCGACCGTGGGCTGGTTGACTCCAAACAGCTCGGCGCCGATCTGATGAAACTGACGCAGACGTCCCCGCTGGGCGCGCTCGTGACGAAACATGGGACCCATGTAGTACCAGCGGGTCACCGGCTCCTTGTTCCACTGCGACGCAGCCAGATAGGCGCGCACCGCGGGCGCGGTCCCCTCCGGCCGCAGCGACACCGACCGGCCGTCGCGGTCGTCGAAGGTGTACATCTGCTTTTCGACCACGTCCGTCACCTCGCCCACCGACCGGACGAACAGGGGGGTGTACTCGAGGACCGGCGTGCGCAGCTCGCGGTAGGCGAAGGACTCCAGGACTGAACGCGCCTTCTCCTCCAGGAAGTGCCACTTCGACACCTCCGGCGGGAGAATGTCGTTCATGCCCTTCACGGACGCGGGTACGTCGGCCATCGCCCGGGACTCCTACCGCAATTAGGACCCGAGCGGAAATTACGGGGCCACCGGGGCGTCGAGGCGCCCGGATGGCGAGGCGCGAGGAGGAGGAATACTCGACGTATTGCGACGACGAGCAACGAAGCCAGCCGGGATGGATCGGCGTCCCGATGGCTGCGTAATTTTCGCTCGGGTCCTTACTCGGTCCTGACCACCGCCGTCCCCAGGCGCGTGACCAGGTCGGCGGTGGCGCCATCCACCGCCGCGCGATCGCGTCCATCGAGGGTGATCTTCACCTTGTACTCCAGCGCATCGACGTGCGGATAGGAACCGATCTCCACGCTGGGCCACCCCGCCACCACGGCGTCGAGTGCGTCCGCGATGGGGCTTTCCCCCTCGCGGGAATAGACGGCCCGGGCATGAATCGGATGCGTGCGGAAAAGTTCACGTATTGCTTCAAATTTTCGCCGAAAGATCGACGGAACCCCTGGCAAAATCCACACGTTCTCCACCACCACCACCGGCCATGTCTTGACCGGGCCGTCGACCGCGTTTCCCAGTTCGAGGCGGGCGCCCTCCGGCACATCGGCCATGCGCAGGTCGCGCGGATGCAGGCGATCGCCCAAGGCGGACCGCATCAGCTCCTCCAGCACCGGGTGACGCACGATGCGACGACCGAACGCGGCGGCGATCGCCGGCAGGGTGACGTCGTCGTGCGTGGGACCGACGCCCCCCGAAGTGAAGACCACATCGAACCGCGCCGACAGGGCGCGCACCGTCGCGGCAATGTCAGCCTCGTCGTCAGGGACCACCTCGATGCGTCCGACGCTGACACCGAGCCCGCGCAATTCGCGCACGAGAAACCGGGCGTTCTGCTCATCGACCTTGCCGGACAGGATTTCATTGCCGACCAGGAGGATGGCGGCAGTGGGCGGCGGTTTGACGTCCATGGGGGCGTGGTCAGAAATTCGAAGTGCGGTATCGAATCATGCTACACCGGTGCAGCATATGCGTTCCTTCATTTTGGGATTTGGTTTGATGGTGGTGTGCTTGAGTGTGGGATGTGGTGGTGGCGTGCCAGGTGGCAGGCCGCCGGACTCTGGAAGTGACGGCGGCAGCGATGCGACGGGGGAGGCCGGTCGTCCCCCAGGGGTGATGTGCCCTCCCATCAGCGGCGGTGAAAAACGCGGGCTGGGCGCCTGCTGCGCGGCTGCCTCCGACTGCGCGGACGATGTGGGCGTATGCTGGAACGGCTTCTGCACCAAGACCTGCGCCTCCACCTCCGACTGCGGACCGGTGGTCGCCCCGTCGGCGCTGACGGTGGGAACGGCCATGGCCTGCGCCGCCAACAAGCTCGGGGATCCCATCAGTTATTGCCTGCCAGGATCGCTTCAGGATTGCACCACCAGCACCACCAGTTGTCCCCCCGGTGAGGCGTGCGCCCTGGGGCTGAATCCCGACGCCCCGGCGGGCACCGCGGCCGGTTCCGTTGCCTACCGCGGGCTCTGCCTGGCCAAGCTGAAGGCCAACGCCTATCTACCGGCTGGCGAAACCTGTCAACCGGAGGATGGACCCTACGCCTGCGAGAACCAGGGTGGATATGTGGGGACCGGCTGCGTCGCGCACCGGTGCACCGGCGCCTGCGCCAGTACCAATGATTGTCCCCTGGGGACGCAGTGCCAGTCCCCCCCCTATTCGGGGAAGTTGGGGGGCGCGGTGTCGTTCCTGGCTCTCTCCGGCGCCGGGGTGTGCCTGGGCCGCTTCTGTGGGCAGGTTCATGGCGAGGCAGGCATGGTCACGGGGCAGGTGGGCCAGCAGGGGGCGGACTCACTGTGCGTGGCGGGCGACGTCTGCGTCCCCACCATGGCGGTCGGCGCCACGGGAAACACGCAGTACTTGTCGTGCATTCCTCCCCGACCGGG
>JBDSME010000456.1:0-2635 GCA_039916065.1 Polyangia bacterium | reverse complement strand
TTCGAACAGACCGTGGAGCGACGCAAGGTGTGGCGGCTGATGCCCAGCGCGCGCCGCGAGACCCTGAGCCTGACCACCAGCCAGATGCTCAGCCTGTTCCTGTCGCGGCGGGTGTTCGACTTCCTGGCTGGCACCGGCTTCAAGGAAGATCTGGACGATGTGTTCACGCGGCTGGAGGCCACCCTGCGCCGCCGGGACTTCATCGCCGCCCGCCACCTCGATCGCAAGATCTTCGACATCAACGAGGCGCCGCACATCTACGAAGGGCGCATCGAGCATGTCAACGAAATGCTCACCGCGCTGTTGCGCGAGGAGCGGCTGGAGATCGCGCACGAGAGCGTGCGCGGCGGACAGCCCGGTCTTTTGTTCGAGCCCTACACCCTGCTGGTCTACAAGAAGGGCCTGTACCTCGCCGGATTCAGCCGGGCGCATGGCGAAGTGCGTACCCTGGCGCTGGATGGATTCCGGGACGTGGCCTGGCGACGTGGCGATCGCTTCGACTACCCGGCGGATTTTCACCCCGAGCAGCTCGCCGAGGGCGCGTTCGGCTTGATCAAGGGACCGCCCACGCGGGCCCGCGTCTTCTTCACCGACAAGGTGGCCCGTTATGTGCGGCGGCGTCTGTGGCACCCCACCCAGAAATTTCGGCGCGTCCCTGGCGGCATCGAGCTGCGCGTGGACATCAAGGGGACCGTGGAGTTCCGGAGCTGGGTGTTGAGTTTCGGCGACCAGGCGGTGGTGCGCTCCCCCCCGGAGCTGCGCGAAGCGATGCGGGACGAGCTGCGGCGGGCGGTCCTGGGGTACGGTCAGCAGGCAGACGCGCAGCAGACAAACGGGGTCGGCCGTTGAAGATCGTTGCATCGCGGTTGCGCCAGCGGGAAGCTCGTCGCGTGGCGCGGATTCCGGCATGCAGGCAGCGCGGGCCCCTCGTCTCCAGCGCCATCAGCGCGACGGCCGCGCTCGCCTTGGTCGCGGCGCTGTGTCCGAGCGGCGGCTGTCGCGGCACCCCGATGACGTTTGCCCCCGCCGACATCGAGAGCCACGCCATGCTGCCGGGGGTAGCCCCTGGCTTCATGCTGGGTGTGGCCGCCTCCGCCTACCAAATCGAAGGCGGCAATCAGAACGACTGGACGGACTGGGAGGGCGGGCAGTATCCCGACGGGAAACCCCATGTCGCTGGCGGCGCATCGGCGGCGCGCGCCGCGGATTCCTGGAATCTCTGGCGGCAAGACGTGGCGGCGGTGGAAGCGCTGGGGGCCAACGTCTACCGCCTGGGGGTCGAGTGGAGTCGCCTCGAACCGAGCGAAGGAACCTGGGACCGGGCGGCGGCGGCTCGCTATCGGGAGATGTTCGCGGCACTGAGGGCGGCGCAGCCTCGTGCGATCGCGCCCATGGTGAACCTGTATCATTTCACGCTGCCGCGCTGGGTGGCGGCCCGCGGCGGCTGGGAGTGGGCGGGGGCGCCCGCGGCCTTTGCCGCCTTCGCCGGGCGCGCCGGGGAGGCCTTTGGCGATCTGGTCGATCTCTGGTGCACGTTGAACGAACCCAACGTCTATGTCGCCAAGGGATACCTGGCGGCGCAGTGGCCTCCCGGCGTGCGCGACCCTGCCCGGGCGGCGCGGGTGCTGGCGCGCCTGCTGAAAGCCCATGGCTTGGCGACCGCGGCATTGCGCGCGAACGACCGCACCGATGCCGACGGGGATCTCCACGCGACGCGCATCGGCCTGGCCCACAACGTGCGCGTCTTCGATCCAGCGGGAGGTCCCATCGCAGGACTCCTTGATGGGCTGGTGGCCAAGGTGGCGGACGACTTTTACAACCGCACCGTCCCCGAGGCGGTGGCCAACGGTCGCATCCACATCGTACTACCGATGTCGGTCACCATCGATGAACCGGCGCCGGGCCTGCGGGGAACGTTCGATTGGTTCGGCGTGAACTATTACACCCGTGACATGGTGAGCTCGCGTCTGCTGCGCGCCGCCTTCGGGCGGGGCACGCCCTATGAAGTGGTGAACGACCCGGCGCGACCACACAGCGACATGGGCTGGGAGATCTATCCCGAGGGGCTGTACCGCCTGCTGGTGGGATTTGCCTCCTATGGCTGGCCCATCGTGGTTTCGGAGAGCGGGATCGCCGATCGCGGCGGTGAGGTCCGTCCTTCATTCATCCGCTCGCACGTCTATGCCATTGATCGGGCGCGCGCCGAGGGCGTGCCGGTGATTGGCTATCTTCACTGGTCGCTGCTCGACAACTTCGAATGGTCGCATGGCTACGAGGGCCGATTTGGTCTGTACACCATCGATTTCGCCGGTGACCCGGCCCTCACCCGGCGCCCCACCCCTGCCGTCAAGACCTTTCAGGACCTGGCGCGCCGACTGGGCACCCTCGGCGACTGAGCTGCTCTTTTCGCTCAGACCCCGGGGCGAGACATGCGCGCGATGCGATCGGCAAGCGCAGGATAGCGGGCCGCCAGCTCCGGTCCCGCCGCCAGCTCGAAGTCGGTGAAATCGAACCCCGGCGCCACCGTGCAGCCCACCAGACAGTGGGAAGCCCCGGCGGCCAGCTCGGTGCCGAACCAGGTGCCCGCCGGAACGACGACCTGAGGCCGCTCCCCCGCCGCCAGGTCCAACCCCAA
>JBDSME010000455.1:0-2558 GCA_039916065.1 Polyangia bacterium | reverse complement strand
GCTGGTGGTGGCGCGCGGCCTGAGCAAGGTGAACAAGGACATCGCCGAGCTGCGCCGACGACTCGACCGGTCTGCCCCCGAGACATCTCCCCGGCCCTAGTCAGTTCCACGGCAACGCAACCGCCGCCAAGTCGATGCACGTTCCTCCCTCATCGCACTTCATCTACATCCCCGTGATCCTGGTTCTGGGGGTGGTGCTGGGCTTCATTCTCGGCGCGAAAGCCACCCGCGACGCCGTGCTCGTGGAGCAGCGTCGTCAGGCGGACCGCGAAGCCCGACGTGCGGCACGCGCCAGCGCGGCCGCGGCGGGTACGGCGCCCCCGGGTCCGCCTGCCGCCGGCGGCTGATCTGCGGCGGCGACAACGGCGAGCGCCTGCGCGGCCACCTGCCGCTCGCTTCGCCAGAGCAGAACAGCCAAAGACAGGGTCAAGCCGATGACCGGGACCATGTTCAGCGCCTCGAAGAAGTGCAGGCGAAAATGCAGCTCCGGGTGCTGCAGGTAAGCGCTTTGCAGATTGGCCTTCTCCAGAATGGGGACCGGCAAGGTCACGAGGACCAGACCCAGCAGGGTGGCCGCCACCACCGTCCATCCTGAACCGAGGCCGCGCCGGCCTCGCAGCCGCCACAGATACGTCAACCCGGTGACGACCGGGAGGATGAACAGCACGTTGTAATGCTCCCAGGCCCAGTTGGACGTGAACACGGAAAGCACCGCGGCCAGGGCGAAAGGAAGATCGATGCGCTCTCGCGTTTGCCCGGCGTTGCGCGCGAGCCATGCGACACCACCCAACAGCGCCAGCGCGCCGATGGTGGAGATTGCCGTGGCCAACGGCAAGGTGGGACCGCGGGGTTCGCACACAGGATTAAAGAAGCGGAGGACCATGCCGTGGATGGCCTGGTTCTGAATGCTGGCCATCCAGCGATCGGCGTCGCCGTGCAGCTGTTGCACGAACTGGGGCCAGGCCAAGAATCCAAAACGTGCCGTCATCACCGCCGCCACCGCCAGATACAGGGCGGCGGCCGCCGCCAACGCGCGCCAGCGCCGGGCCAGCGCCAGAAAGAGCAGCAACACCCCAGGAAAAGCTTTCAAGGTGCAGGCCGCGCCCACGGCCAGTCCTGCCCGGGCGTCCCAACCCCTGCGCAAGCAGTACCAGGCCAGGAAATAGGCGAAGGCGATGAGCTGCGATATCTGGCCGAGAAACAGCAGATAATCAATCCAGTCACACGACAACACCAGGCCAAAGGTCAACCACGCCGACGGCCAAGCAGCAGGAACCCGAAATTCGCGCGCCATCAGGATCAGCTCGATCAACAGCAGGAGCAGGCTCACCTGCAACAGCACCTCGCGGGCGATCTTCAGGGGAAACCGCGCCAGGGGGACGATCCAGAACAGTGTGGTGGGCGGATGGCCCAGCCCTGTGGCGGTCAGTTCGGCGCGCCGCTGCCCTTCTGGTGAATAGGGGTTGTAACCTTCAATGAAGGCGCGCGCCCCTTTCCAGTCGACCACCAGGTCATAAACCGGCTTGCTGGCCACTGTCGCATTGATTCGCCCCAGCCCCCGCGAGATCAAGAGGGTACCAGCCAGCAGGGCGAAGGTGACGAAGGCGCCAAGCAACAACGACTGAGCGCGCAGGGTAACACCGGGCACGATCGCGGCAGTGTAACCCAGTCACCGTGGTCCGTGTCATTGCCACGACCACCTGACGGCAGGCCTCCGCGGCCGGTTCGCCGAGTTGCCGGCCTCGGCCAACCTGATAGGGTCCAGACACGCGCTTGGTGCGCCGGCAGATGCAACTCGGGACCCCCGCCACGGTACCACCCGCACCCCCAACCGCACGCGGAGGACGAAGAGCGGACGCGGACAGAGGATCACCTCCGGCCGCGGGCGCCGCGACCACTGGTTTCGGCAGGAAGGCCGCCGCGGCCGTGGTGCTGGTCGCGGTGTTGCTGTTCTGGGGCGCGGCCCTTTATGGCATCAGATCGCCGTTTTATTACGGGCACTACGGTTACCATGGTGGGTCCTATGCCACCTGGGCGCGGGGGACGCTGCGGCACCACACGCTGTTGCCGGTGAATGAGCCCGGGTTCGCGCCGCCGCGGCCCGGTACGTACTACATCCATCATCCGGTGCTCACCCACCAGCTGGTCACGCTGACCTTTCTCCTGTTCGGCGAGCACGAATGGTCGATCCGATTGGCGGGGCTGCTGCCGGCGTTCGCTTCGCTGTTGCTGGTGGCCGCCATCGCCTGGCGTTACCTGGGGCCCCTGGCGGGCGCGGTGGCGGCGCTGACGTTCGCGGTTGTGCCTGTCAACATCTGGTACAGCGTGAACATCGATCAGGGGTTTCCGTCGATCGCGTGCCTGCTGGCCTTCTTCTGGTTCTACTTGCGCTGGCTCGAGACCGGACGCTGGTCGGTGGCCTGGGCGGCGTTGGCCTTTCAGGCGCTGGCGGGTGGCTTTGAATGGAGCCCCTATTTCGCCTTTCCGGCGGTGTTCGCCCATGTCGCCTGGACCGCCTTCCGCAGGCGCGGGCGCTACCTGTCGTTCGCGTGGCTCCA
>JBDSME010000454.1:0-7970 GCA_039916065.1 Polyangia bacterium | reverse complement strand
GAAGCTCTGCGGGATCGGGGCACCGATCCCAAGCTGCGCGCCGAGGCGGCGGTGGCCTTGGTGGATATCGGAAGGGCGGAAGAGGTCGACGCGGCGCTGGCCACCATTCCCGCCAGTGAACGTTGGGATACCTTCAAGAACCTGATTCCTCTGTACGTCACGTCGATGGCGGAGACCAAAGATGCGGCCCCGGAGAAGTCCCTGGCCTTCCGGGATGCCCTGTTCTCTTTGCGACCGCTGGCCTCCGCGGCGGATCAGGCGCGCATCGACGCCGCCCTGTTGCCGGGGATCGAACAGCAGCTTCGCGGCGGGCGCGTGCGGAACGGTCGCCAGTCGGTGGAAAAGATCCTCACCGCGGTGGGCCCTCCGGCCGGTGTCTTGCTGGCCAGGTTGCTAAACGAGCCCATCCTCGGCTACGCCGCGGTTGCCGACTTGCTGGCGAAGGTGGGCGACGATGCCTCCCGCCAGAAGGGGGCCGCCAGCCTGGTGGCGCGCGCTAAACGCGAACGGCCGGTGTCAGAGCAGATGTGGAGGTCCATCGGCGTCCTGGGTGGGCCGCAGGCGGTGACGTTCCTGCAGGAGAAGATCACCGCGGGTACCCACGATGAGGCGAACGCCGCCGTGCGGGCGCTGCAGCAGCGGCGGGAGCCGGCGGTGTTAACCTTCGCCCTGAAGGTGGCCGGGGATACCAGGGCTGACCGGTCCATTCGCGACGAGATGTTCGGCGTGGTCGAGAACATCGGTGGGTTGGAAGCGCGTGATGGTCTGGTGCGGATCATCCAGACCGACAGGGAAGAACTGGTCCGCTACCGCGCCTTCGAATCGTTGCTGGCGGTCGCCAAGCAGGACGGCGTGCAGCCTGGGCTGGAGGCTTTCCCGGCCAGCGCGCCTTACAAGAAAGTGGACGTGGAGGACCTGTTGGTCAAACTGATCGAGAAGCTCGGCGCCCCGGTCAGGCCAATCTTGGTCAATGCCTTGGAATCAAAATATCCTCTGGCGCGTATGACCGCGGTGCTGTCCCTTGAAAGCGTGGGCAAGGCCCCTGACGCAGCCGCCCTGGATAACGTCGGCAAGGACACCGCAACCATCAAAGGATTCCCCGCAGGCGATACCGTGGGCAAGGAAGCTGCGCGCGTGGCGGCAATCGTGCGGAGCAAGCCCTGATGTCGGCAAGTGACGACCGAGAGCGCGGCACCGTCCGGGAGATTCGCTGTCGCGATCGTCTGTGGCAGACCTTCGAACAGATGTCGGAGGAACAGGAGAAAAGCGTCGAGGAGCTAGTCAACGACGCCATGACCGGGTATGCGCAGATCGCCGGTTACGAGACGGGTGTTCATGCGCAAACACCCGCTCCCACGCCCGTCCCGTTGCGTGGCGCCCGGCCGCAGCCGTTCATTCCGCCCGCTGCGGCGCGGTTGGGCCGCGCCACCACCATCCAGGCGACCCGGGCCGGCGGGGGCCCGCCGCCCGTCCCCGAAGGAGGAGGGGGCACGGCCCTGCTGTACCTGGTGTTCGACAACCAGAAGTACCGCATCGACAAGGACCAGTTCATCATCGGACGGGGCACCAAGTCGTCGGATTTGCCCATCAAGGATGGCAACATCTCGCGGAAGCATGCCGCCGTGATCCGCCGCAATGGGACCTTCTTCATCAAGGACCTTGGCTCCACCAACGGCATCGATTTCAACGGCATGCGCATAGATAACAAGCGGATCGACGAAGGCGACGTATTCCACATTTGCGAGTACGAGCTGAAGTTCACCTACCGGAGGTGAGCGCCGCCGCCACGCCTCGCGGTGCCGATTTCCTGGCCGCGCCGCCGGCCGCCGCAGCCATCTCGACGCCCGAGGCGAAGGCCTGCTTGACCCTGCCGGCGTCGACCTTGCCCGGGGCGGGGCCTGTCACCAGCGCACGCCTCGTCGCGCACGGGCTGGCGACGGTGGGCGAGCTGCTGTCGTACGTGCCGCGCACGTATGATGATCTGCGCACGGTGACGCCTCTGGCGGCGCTGACCGGCACCCCCGATGAGCAGGCGCAGTCCCACTGGGCTGAAAAGTGGGCACAGAAGTGGGAAGACGCCGTGGTGCTGGTGCGCGGCACGGTGACGCGGGTGAGTGTGTTCCCGCGGAGATTCCTGGCGATCACCCTCGAAGAGGGCGACAGCAAGCTGGTAGCGCGGTGGTTTCGCGTTCCGGGCGGAATGAGCCGGGCATTTGAGAAAGGCCGAGAGGTGGTGCTGGCAGGCCCGCTCCGTCTGACCACGGCCGGGCAAGTGGAATTGCTGCATCCCACGAATCTGACGGCGGCATTCGCCAGCGCGGCCAGCGGTGGCAACGCCAACCCCGGAGCCGCGGCGGACTCTTCCGCGGGTGGGCAGGGGCAAAGGGGAGGGCCAGGC
The DNA here is from genome assembly GCA_039916065.1 of Polyangia bacterium. Classification (GTDB taxonomy): domain Bacteria; phylum Myxococcota_A; class Polyangia; order Fen-1088; family Fen-1088; genus FEN-1088. The sequence continues at coordinate 5,572 of JBDSME010000454.1, read as the reverse complement.
CGAGAGATGGGTCTGGGGATCAGAGCGCGCTACGCTCCGGTCCCCGGGGTGGCGGGGCGGGTACTGGAACGGATCGTGGGAGCGGCCGTGGACCGCCACGCCGATCACGTCCCGGATGTGCTGCCGGTGGCTCTGCGCCAGCGTTTGGGGCTGCCGCCGGTCGGGGAGGCCCTGCGCCTTATTCACCAGCCCGACCGCGAATCGACGCCCGCGATCCTGGACGCGCTGGTCGCCGCTCGGTCCGATGCCCATCGTCGGCTGGCGGTGGAAGATCTGCTGGTCATCCAGATGGGGCTGGCGCGACGGCGCGTGTCGGCGCGCTCCCTGCCGGGTCGGCCTTGCGCGGCTCCGGCAGCGGAGGTGCGGCAACGGGTTCAAGCGACCCTGCCTTTCGCGTTGACCGGCGCGCAGCAGAAAGCCATCGCGGAGATCCAAGAAGATATGTCGGACCGGCGCCCCATGCAGCGGCTGCTGGTGGGTGACGTGGGGAGCGGAAAGACAGCGGTGGCGTTCGCGGCCGCCGCGCAGGCGGGACTGTCAGGCGGACAGACTTTGCTGATGGCGCCGACGGAGATCCTGGCCGAGCAGCACGCCCGCACGCTGGAGCCGCTGGCCAAACAGCTGGGGCTGCGGGTGGCGCTGCTCACGGCCTCCACGCCGCGACCCAGGCGTGAATCGCTGCTGGCGCTGGCCCGCGCCGGACAGATCGCCATCATCGTGGGGACGCAGGCGCTGCTGGCGGATCGGGTGGCGCTGCCAGGGTTGCGCCTGGCCATCATCGACGAGCAGCATCGGTTCGGAGTGGCCCAGCGCGCCCGGCTGCGCAGTCGCGACGAGGCGGATACCGGGACCAATCCCCACCTGCTGGTGATGACCGCGACCCCGATCCCACGCACACTGGCCTTCACCCTGTACGGCGATCTCGATCTCAGCGTCCTCGACGAAATGCCGCCCGGGCGAAAGCCCGTCGCCACCCGCGTGCTGAAGGGCGACGGGGCGCGCCATCAGGCCGAGACGGAGATCCGCGCGGCGGTGGGGCAGGGGAGGCGCGTGTTCGTGGTCTGTCCCGTGCGCGAATTCTCGGCGCGCGAGGGCGGCGTCACCGCCGTGGCCCGACACCAGGAGCTTCAGGACAGCCTGGTGCCGGCGCGGGTGGGACTGGTGCATGGCGAGATGGATGCCCGCACCAAGGACCAGGCCCTGCGCGCCTTCGCGGGAGGGGCGCTGGACGTTCTGGTGGCCACGACGGTCATCGAGGTCGGCATCGACGTGCCGGAAGCGTCCCTCATGGTGGTGGAGGAGGCGGAGCGGTTTGGATTGGCTCAGCTTCACCAGCTCCGGGGGCGGGTTGGGCGCGGGCCAGTCGCCGCTGAATGCCTGCTGGTGATGGGCGCTGACGCCGCCGAGAGGTCCGACGCGTCGGACGCCGCCCGTCGCCTGGCCGTGGTGGCGTCGACGAACGATGGGTTTCGCATCGCCGAGGCCGATCTGGAGCTGCGTGGCTGCGGCGATCTATTCGGGGTGAGGCAGGCGGGTGTGCCGCGCCTGCGCTTTCCCGATCTGGCGGGGATGGGCCGCCTGCTCGAGGTGGTCCGCGACGAGGCGGCGTGCATCCTGCGAGACGACCCGGAGCTGGCGCGTGAGGAGCACCAGCCGTTGCGGGCAGCGGTCGACGCGCGCTGGACCGCCGCGGAAATCTTCGCCGAAGAGGCCGGATAGCAGGCTGTCCCGGTAAAACGGGCAGGCTCCATACCCGCGGGAGTCGTTGTTCGAGGTGTGGGGGGAGGATTTGGCTTGAAGGGTGAGGTGTTGACCGGGTAAGGCATGGTGCACGTGTTGACGATGGCTGCGAGCGATGTGACCGATGGGCCGCCGCCGGGCGTGCCTGCTGCCGCTACTGCGCCACGCGACGTGGTGAGCTGGTTGTGGGCGGGGTGGGGCGGTGGTGCTCTGGTGGGAGCAGCTGACACGCTATGGGCGGTGCAGCGTGGCGTGGGCGGACTGACGGGCGGGAAGGCCATCAAACTGGTGTTGCTCGGCGCCAGCTGGCTGGCGCTGGGTGGGGTGCTGGCCGGCGCGCTCATCGTCCTGGGCGGCGCGCTGGCCAGGCGTGCGGGACAGCGAACCGGTTTTGGCGGCGGCGATGAACGTACCGCTGACCTGTTCGCCGGTGCGGTGGCGGCGCTGGTCTTGGCGCCCTTTGCCGTCCTGGTGTCGCGGGCTGCCTTCTCTGGCCATCGCGCAGCGCAAACTCCGGGGCGGCCCCTGTGGATGGCGGTCCTGTCGCTGGCGTCGCTGGCGATCTGCTTCGAGCTCACCCGCCGCTTGCGCCGGCTGGAGCGAAGCGTCGCACCGAACAAAGCTTCGTCGGAATTCCCGTCACGCCGGCTGCCGCAGCAGCGCATACCGCCACCGCCGGGGCCACGCCGGCTGCTCTGGCTGAAGGCCTCCGCACTTTTCAGCGTCTCGTTGCTGGCCGAGGTGGCAAACCACTTCGTCCTGCCGCGCCTCTATTCCTGGTTTCATGGCTCGCTCACCGTGATCACCGGGATAGCCGCACTGTTGGCGGTGCATCTCGTCATGGTGGGCCGCCGGGGACGCCCGGGCGTAACGGGATCATCGTCTGCAACTGCGCCTGCAGCTGCGCCAGCAGGTACGAAAACATTTGTGGGTGTCCTCGCGATCACGGCGGCGCTGGCGGTGTTCGCCGGGGTCCAGGCGCGCCGCAGCCAGACCATCCGCTTCGCCGCCTGGGAGCGGACCAGCGCCACCGCCCAGTTCTTGCGCCTGGCGCCCGTTTCGCTCCGCGCGCAGACCTACGTGGCCGACGAACGCTCGGAGGCCGAGGTCGAGCTGCCGCCGCTGCCTCCCGGACCGCGGCGTCCCGATGCCGACGTCATCGTGATTACCGTGGACGCTCTGCGGGCGGATCACGTGGGGGCCTTCGGCTACCGCCGCCATCCCACCACCCCACACATCGATCAACTCGCGGCTCGCAGCGTGCGGTTCTCCCGCGCCTATGCCCAGGCGCCCCACACCTCGTTCTCCGTGGCGTCGATGTTGACGGGCAAGTATTTCCCGACTCTGGCGCGGCTGGCTCCCGCAGAGCTCCACGATCCCATCGCGTCGGTCTTGCGGCAGTACGCCTGGCGGACGGCCGGCTTCTATCCTCCCGCGGTGTTCTTCGTGGACGCGCAGAAACTGAAGGCCTATGCCGACAGCAACTTCTCCTTCGAGTATGTGAAATTCGAATACCTGGAGGCACAAAAGCGCGTCGATCAGGTCATCGACTACTATCACACGGAGAACCCGAAGCGGTCGTTCGTCTGGGTTCATTTTTTCGAACCGCACGAGCCCTACCTGTCGCACCCGGAGTTTTCGTTCGGTGCGGGCGACATCGATCGCTATGACAGCGAAATCGCCTACGCCGACGCCGCCATCGGCCGTCTGCTGGCCTACCTGCGCGATCAGCGGCCGGGGACCATCATCATTCTGGCCGCGGACCATGGCGAGGAGTTCGACGAACACGGCGGGCGCTACCACGGCTCGTCCCTCTTCGACGAGCAGGTTCACATCCCGCTGTTAATCAGCGTCCCCGGCGTGGAGCCCCATTCCATCGATCGCCCGGTCGAACTCATCGACGTCACCCCCACCGTTCTCGGGTTGCTGGACATTCCCGTTCCCGCGCGCATGCGCGGCACGGACCTCGGTCCCTGGTTGGCCAGTCCGCCCGCTGACCCGGCGCGGCTTCCACCGGCCTTCGCCGAACTGGAGGACAAGCGCATGATCGTCCAGAACAAGGAAAAGTTGATCTGCGATCTGAACTGGGGCTACTGCGCCTACCACGACCTGTCGCTGGATCCCGAAGAACGGCGGAACCTGGCGGACGAGCGACCCGAGCGCGCCGCCGCCCTGCGCCGCTTGCTGGATGAATGGCTGGATGGTCACGTCCGCTTCGAGCCGGTGCTGGCCCGCGGCGCGGCCAACCCCAACGGCGAGCGCGTGCCCAAGGCAATCGAACGCGGACGACTGGGAGATCTGCTGGCGGGCCCGGCGCTGGCGACCCTGATGCTTTCCACTGACGCGCCCGTGGCGGTGCGGCGCGAGGCCGCCCAGTTGCTGGTAACGCTGCCTCCTCGCAAGGAGACGGCCGCGCAGCTCGCGCTGGCCGCGGGCGATGCGGACCGCCTGCTGGCGAACTGGGCAGCCATCGGCGCCGTGCGGGCGGGTGACAGCCACGCACTGGAACAGGTTCGCCGGTTGGTGGACGACCAGACGATGCCGGCGGCGCTTCGGGTGCGGGGCGCGCTGGCGCTGGCGGCGCGCGACGAAAAGGCGGGCGTTCCCACCCTGGCCACCGCCCTCGAGGATTGTCATGAAGACGTGCTGTTTTGCCGGCTGATCATCATCCAGCTCGGGAAGCTGAAGGATCGTCGGGCCGTGAGCGCGCTGCTGAAACACCTGCCGGAGGTGCAGAACCGTCGGGAAATGGTCGACGCGCTCGGTGAGATCGGCGATCCCGCCGCCGTGCCAGATCTGATCGAGCGCCTGCGCCATGACGAATACGTGCCTGTGCGGGCCCAGGCGGCGCGTGCGCTGGGACGCATCGGCCGCGCCGATCTGGTGCCCGTTCTGGAGCGGGCCGCTCGCGAGGACACGGAGGCTTCGGTATCAGCGGCCGCCAAGGAAGCCGCCCAGGCGATCCGCGCCGGCCGCCCCGGCTAGGCAGCCCGTGGATAAAGTCTCCCGTCGCCTGAATGGGAACCCTGGGAGGGTTCCCAAACCCTGGCATCTTACGGGGGCATGGTTCGCTACCGCTCACATGCCCCCGGTCCCCCCTCGCTTCATGCGGCAAAGCCGGGTTACGCTCGCCCGCGAAACGGGAGGGAGGCAAACAAAATATTCGTCGCGACAGACCGACTAACCCTGGGTCCCAGAGACCGGGCGGGAGTGAGGGTCGTCGCGACAACTTTCGGTCCGAGCTCGAACTGCTACCTGGGCCTCGAGCCCGCATACGCCAGGTCGAGCCAAACCGAACTCCTTTCCTGCAGCCAGCAAGAGGAGGAACAGTGAAAGCGGAAATTTTCGTAGGGATCGACATTTCCAAGGCAAGACTCGACGTGGCGATTTTACCGGCTGATCAATCCTGGTCAGTCCCCAACACCGAACAGGGCATCAAGGAACTCACCGCCAAGATCGCTAAAGTCGGTCCACCCACCACCATTCTCATGGAAGCGCCGGGCGGACTCGAAAGACGTATTTTGGCCGCGCTCGCCGCCGCGGCACTCCCCGTGATTGCCGTCAAATCCGCGCAACGTTCGAGATTTCGCCAAGGCTCTCGGACGAATGGCAAAGACTGACCGCTTAGACGCCAGCGTTCTTGCGTTGTTTGCTCAACGCGTCCGCCCCGACTGCCGGCCTCTCCCCGACGAACAAACACGGGCCCTCCAGGAACTCATGTCCCGGAGGCGCCAAATCATCGACATGCTCAACGCCGAACAGAATCGTCTTCTTGTCGCCGATGCTCCCAAGGTCCGACGTGAAATCGTCGACCACATCAGCTGGCTCAAAA
>JBDSME010000453.1:0-6253 GCA_039916065.1 Polyangia bacterium | reverse complement strand
ACCACCAGCGGCGAAGCGTTCTTCGCGGCGACGATCTCGTTGGGATGACGCTCCGACACCACCACCAGCGCGTACGCACCCACCACCTGGGAGAGGGCCCTGCGCAACGCCTCGACCAGAGTGGGCGCGCCGGCGGAAAGAGCCTCGTCGATCAGGTGAGCGACGATCTCGGTATCGGTTTCGGACGAGAAGTCGCGCCCCGCCGCCTGCAGCCGGCGCTTCAACTCCAGGTAATTCTCGATGATGCCGTTGTGGACCACCGCCACACCAGCCACGCGGTGCGGGTGGGCGTTCGCCTCGGACGGTCCCCCGTGGGTCGCCCACCGGGTGTGCCCGATACCAACCTGCCCGGGCAGAGGCTGCCGCTCCAGGAGCTGTTCCAGCACCGAAAGCTTGCCCGCCGACCGACTGACGCCCAGCTTGCCGGTTTGCGGATCGATGACGGCCAGGCCGGCCGAGTCATAGCCCCGATATTCGAGGCGTCTCAACCCCCCCACCAGGATAGGTGTCGCCTGGCGGGGCCCCACGTAACCAACGATTCCACACATAAGAGAGACGACAATCTTAGCACCCAAATCGCCGGATCGAGACCGCTGATGCGCTCGCCCGGGATGATTGCGGGGCGAACAGTCCCCGAATAGCATGCCCGCCTCGTGGAAGAGCACCTCCCCCTGCCAGCATCGACATCGGTGAACGATGAGAAGGCCGTGGCCGCCGAACAGGACCCGGCGCCTCACGTGCCGGTCGTCGGGGGAGGCGTTTTGACAGATCGTCGCGGCTTTTTCGACCGCTTTACCGACCGGCAGATGACCGCTGGTGTGATCCTGTTCGGCCTGCTGCTCTATCTCCCCCTTGCCGGCACCTACGGGCTGTTCGATCCCTGGGAGACCCACTACGCGGAGGTGGCCCGCCAGATGACGGTCCGGCACGACTACATCAGCCTGTGGTGGCCGGGAGCCCCCCTCGATGCTGACCATTTTTGGTCAAAACCGGTGCTGTCGTTCTGGCTGATGAGCCTGTTCATGGGCCTGTTCGGGGTAGCCGGGGGTCCCCCCGGCGAGATCGCGATCGGCACCCGGGCTGAATGGGCGGCGCGGGTGCCGTTCTGCCTGATGGGCGTGCTCGGGCTGTGGGCGGTCTATCTTTGCCTGTCGCGCTTCGTGAGCCGGCGGGCGGGGGTGCTGGGCGTGCTGGTCCTGGGCACCTCACCGATGTACGCGCTGGTCACGAGGCAGGCCATGACGGACATGGCGTTCGTGGGCCCCATGACCATGGCGCTGGCCCTGGGTGCCCTGGCGCTGTTCGACGATCAGGACGACGAGCTGCCGCGCCGGCACTGGCGGGGGCGGGGGCGCGGGCGCGGCCGGGAATGGAGCTGGCCACATCACCCGCTCTATTACTGGGCGGTGGGCGTGTTCGTGGTGGCGGCGCTGCCCCAGCTCATCGTGAATTCGATCCAGCTCACCTGGGAGATCCCCCTCGGTCGCCGCACGCTGGTGATCCCGGGCGCGGTGGTGATGCTGCCGTACCTCGGAGGCTTCGTGGCCTTCATCTGGCTGTCCACGAAGATGCGCTTCCGGGCACCCCTGTACCTGTTCATCGCGGCCACGCTGTGTGGCGTGGCCACCCTGGCCAAGGGACTGGCCGGTCTGGGGCTGCCCGTGATCGTGTTCCTGGCGTACCTGCTTTTCACCTGGAACTGGAAACGGCTGGATCGCGCCCAGCTCGGCACGGGGGTGTTGCTGGCGTTGATGGCGACCGCGGTGGTGGCCGTCCCCTGGCACCACGCCATGTTGATCCGACACGGCTTCCCCTTCTGGGACGAGCTTTACGGCGACAACCACTGGCGCCGCCTGGTGCTGGGCCGCCACGGGGATCGGGGCACCTTCGAGTACTTCCTGCGCGAGCTGGGCTACGCCATGCTGCCCTGGATCGGTCTGGCGCCCGCCGCGCTGGCAACAGTGGCCATGCGCCGGGTGGGCAACGTGCGGCGGCAGGGCATCTTCTGGTTCGGGGCGATCTGGTTCGTGGCGGCTTACGCGCTGGTGTCGTTCTCCGTCACCAAGTTCCACCATTACATCCTGCCGGCCATTCCGGGGCTGGCCATCACCATCGCCTGCTTCCTCGACGATCTGCTGGACCGGCGCTCCACCCGCGTGGCGGCCGTGACGGCGGCGCTGGGCGTGGGCCTGTGGGGCATCGTGGTGTTCGATCTGGTCTCCGCCAAGAACAGCGCCCAGCACTTCATCTGGCTGTTTTCCTACGACTACATCAACGCGCCCAAAGGGCGACCGTGGCCAGAGGCGCTCGACTTTCGCCGGCCGCTATGCGCGTTCGCGGTGGCGTTCGCTCTGCTGGCGGCGCTGATGGCGTGGCGGCGTTGGCAACGCGCCGGGGTGGTGGCCCTGTGCACCGTGGCCGTGATGTTCAGCTACTACCTCCTCGACGGTTACATGCGCGCCACCGCACCCTACTGGTCGCAAAAGCACCTCATCGCCACCTACTACCAGACGCGCCGTTCCCCGGACGAGAAGCTGCTGGTCTGGCAAATGTACTGGCGTGGTGAAAACTTCTACACCGCCAACGAGATCTACCAGGGGCCGGCTCCGGAGCGGACCGTGTTCCTGGGCGACAAGAACGTGGAAAACCTGAAGGCCTGGATCGCGGCGCACCGCAGCCGAAGGGCGTTCTTCCTGGTGGAGCGAAGCCGCTGGGGTCAGGTCCCCGGAATGTTGCCCCCCGAGACCCAGAAGTCGCTGCACATCATCGACGACACGAACATGAAGTTCGTGCTAGCCCAGGCCGACCTCTGAGCGTCGCTCAGGTCAGTTACCGGTGTGGAACAGCTTGCCGAGGCGGGCGACGGTGCGGCCGCTGCGGTCGGCCTTGTTGCGGTCCGCGATGGCCAGGACGGTCTTCGTGTTGCGCGTCACCGCCCCCGTGGGAATACCCTCCTCGTCCCAGTCGGCCAGCATCTTCTTCTCACCCACGCCCGCTGCTTCATCGGAGCTGTATTCGCAGATGAGCACATCCAGGCCGCCCACCGGTCCACGTGAACAGGCGCCAGCGCTCCAGAGGTCGCCCTCGATGTTGACGACCGCCTTGGTATCGAAGCCACCCTGGTCCCATTTTTTCAGGATGGATTCGACGGACACGGTCCCCTCCACGTGAGGCCGCCGGCAGCCGAGGGCGGTGGCGGACAGGCAGGCGCACAACAACAGAGCTACTGCTGGGCGGCGCGACAACGAATGAAACCTCTTCATGGCGAGCCCCCCGCTCCGCGCGAGGCACGGGCGGCGGAGGCTCCCTTGCCGTTCCCCTTCTGTGCTGGCCCGGGGGCGGCGGGCGCGGGCGGATGGATCACCGGGGCGGCGACCGTCGCGGGCAACTGATAACCGGGCGGCGCCGCGCTGATGTCGACCTGCGGGGGGCGATAACTGGCGATGGGACGGACGTCGTTGACCCAGACGTTGAAGCGATCGCGGTCGAACTCGGGACCGAAAGCGCCCGTGTACCAGGCGACGCCATCCTTTTCCAGGAAGCCGCTACCCGGGGCGGGAGCGCTGGCGTGAAAGTGCGGCCCGCGGAGATAGCAGTACAGGGCCTGGCCCTTGGGGGCATCAGCAACGGTCAGCGCGTGCGGTCCAAAATACGCATACTTGGATCCCTGATACCCCAGCGCCACCTCGTCCCCCACGAACAGGTGCTCCTGGTTCGGCAGCACACGGTACCCGCGCATGTCCGAAGGGGCGTGCGCGTGGACATGAAAGAAGTCGATGTAACAGAACTCCCCCGCGTGAGGAGGCAAGGGGTGAATACCCCGGTACTTGAACGTCTTCGCCGCCAGCGCGGGCAGCGACAGACCACACAACACCACGCCCACGGTCAGCACCCGGGTCAACAAACCGGAGATGCACCGACTTTGAGACGACTCCCTGGTTGACTCTTGGCGGTCGCGCATGCCGCCGCAGTGTAACTCAGTTTTTCAGGTCCAGAAGGCCTCCGCTCTGGGTCGCTGGGCCCCCCAACGACCACCAGCTACTGGCAGAGCAGCGGCGCGCAGGGGATGGTCACTTCGGCCATGGGGATCCCCAGCGAATAGTCGCGTCCCGCCAGCGGTGCGGCGTTCTGAAAGTGCATGTTCTGAACGTTGACGTGGATGGCGGAGGAGGAGACGGCGATCCCCAGGTCCTGGCCCATGACGGTGTCGTAGCAGTAGACGCTGTTCGGTTCGGCGGCGTCGGCGCAGCCGGTGGCCATGTCCACCGCGGAGGCGTTGCTGCTGAGGTTCCAGGCGGCCCCGCCATCCTGAGCCAGGTCGAAGGCGATCTCGTGGCGGCCGTTGCCGTGGACGCGATTGCCCAGGTAGCTCCCCAGCACCAGGCGCGTGGTGGCGTCGCTACGCGCGAAAAAAACCCCGCCGGCCAGCAGGGAGCTGGGCGCGGTGGCGGCAGCGGTCAGATTGCCCGCCACGTCGTTGCTGTCCATGCTCACCTCGGTGACGTCGTCGCCGTCAGCGGCGTCCGCCCACTCGGTGACGTAGATGCCCACCCCGGCGTTGCCGCTGACCGTGTTGCGTTCCAGACGCACGCCCACCTTGCCACCCAGCAACACGCCGGGCCCCACTCCCTTGCCGGTGAGGGCGATGCCCCGGCCGCCGTTCCCCGAAACCGTGTTGGACGCGAACACCAGGCGGTATCCTGACTGGGCCGCCGTCTGGGTTCGCTGCAGGTCGACGCCGTCCTGCCCGTTCCCGGTGATCTGCAGGTTCTGGATGGTCGATGGCACGGTGGTGCGGACCACCACGCCCGTCCGGGAGTTGTCGGCGACAGTGCCCGCGGACAGGGCCACCGTGACCCCGGCGGTGCGACCCAGCAACTCGATGCCATTCGCTCTGTTGTTCTTGATGGCCATGGCCATGTCGGTCCCCTGGGTCAGCACAGAGCCGTCGTTCACCACCACGCCGGTGTGGAAATGGCTGACCTCCGTGCCACCCGCGATGGTCAACCGGGCGGCGGTGGCACCTGCCAGCAACACCACGCCATCCGCGGAATCGGTCGAGCTCGCGGCCAGCGTCGTGGTGAGGCGCGTAGCCCCGGTGGCATTCGCCTGCAGGGTCACCTGGCCACCGCCGGCGATCTCCAGGCCGGTGAAGCTGGCGCCGCCGGACACCAGAGTGCCTGCCAGCACGACAGTTCCACCGGCGACCTGCGCGCCGACGCCCTCCTCCGTGGCGGGATTGCTGGTGGAGACGCTGCCTCCATCGAGAGTCAGGGTCCCTCCCCTGACACTGAGCCCCAGGTTGCGCGTGAGGACGGTCGCGCCGTCCAGCACCGCGCTGGACCGCGTCCCGCCGTCGAGCCCGGTACCCACCTGCACCCCGATGCTCCCGGACACCATCGAGGTGACGCCGAGACGCTGGCTTACCAGCCGCGCCTCCGCGGCCGCACCCGTGGCGGTTCTGGTGACATCGACGCCCAGCGATGCCCCGCTGACATTCACGTCGCTGGCGGTCAGGACACAGGAGCCGCCGACCAAAATCCCCGTCTGACCGTCCTGCGCCACGACTTTCACGTGGTCCAGGAGCGCGGTCTGGGCGGCGTCAGTCTCCGCGCAGCTGATCACGCTCTCCACGCCTGCCCCGCCGTTGGGTGCCGCGGCAGCCCCGCTGGCGTCGATGGTCAATCCGCTGAGCACGGCCCGGTCTTCCAGCTTGACCGCGCAGTGGGCGCAGCCCGCCCCTCCGATGTCGACCACGAAGTGCTCCGGCACGAAGTCAGGTGAATTGAAGGCGGGTGCCGCCGCGGTGGTCACGGTGACCGCTTCCGGCACGATCAGGGGAAAAGATTCGCCGGTCGACGCATTCAGATGTACGGGCGCCGCCGACGCCGAGGAAAACTCGTGGGCCACCACCACCTTGTCGAATCCGGTGCTCGCGGCCACGTGGGCCAGGGCGTCCGTGATGCTGCGCAGGCGGCAGGCCGGCGGCAGATTGGCGCCGGTTGGACCACCGTTCATGTACATGGCCATGCCAGGAGAAGGATCGACATAGTAGGTGCCGGCGGCGGCAGGACGACAGATGCACACCGGCACGCCGCTCACGGTTGCCACTGTCAACCCGGTGGCGCCGCAATTCACCTGGGCCCTCCACACCTGGCAGGTCCCCACCGACTCGCAGCTCAGGATTGATTCGCTGGAACCATCCGCGGCGGTGTTGCCGATGGCCCTGTGCGCGCAGCCGGTCCCCACCGTG
>JBDSME010000452.1:0-7754 GCA_039916065.1 Polyangia bacterium | reverse complement strand
CCGTCGGCGAGCGCGTGGTGGACGTGCGGATCGCCGGGAATTTGCGCACCGGCGAGGACACAGTGCGGTCGCTGGCGGGCATTCGCATCGGCGACACCCTGGAAGCGGACACCCTGGCCGCCGTTCGTGAGCGGTTGAACACCGTCGGCCTCTTCGCCGACGTGAACGTCTGGTGGGAAAACTACGGCGGGGGAGTCCGGGTAAACATCCTGGTCAAGGACAAATTCCCCTGGGCGCCTGTCCCCACTGGCTCCTGGTCAGCGAACAACAAGTCGCTGGGCCTGTTGTTCGTTCACGGGAACCTGTTCGGGCGGGGCAAGCAGATGGTGGTGGGCGGAAAGGCGGCCAACCTGGATTCGGGTCTGTTGCTGGCCTATCGCGACCCAGCCCTGTTCTCGTCATGGGTGTTCTGGGAGATGAAGGTGATCGCCCAGCGGCAGATCATCCCCGAGTACAGCATCTACGACCGCGCCCCGACTTCGCCGTGGCGGCAGACCACCCTGGATGCCTACGGGATCGAGCCGGCGTTGGGCGTTGCCTGGTTTCGCCGGGTGAAGACGCAAGTGTCGTGGCGGTTCGACAAGGTCGTCTATCAGGAAAAGGGATTGAAAGTGCTGGATCCCGTCACCGGGAATCCCGAGCCGTTGGACCCCGTCAATCAGGCGACCACCCGCGGTGGATACATGGGTCTCGGACGCGCCGCCGTGGCCTTCGACTGGCGCGCCCGCGAGTTCGCGGTGATGAGGGGCTCGGCGTTGGGTGGAAGTTTGGACTTCGGCGGCCCGGCCTTCGGTGGTGACTTTCGCTTCTGGCGCGCCAGCGCTTTTTGGGAGCAGGGCTTCCGTATTCTGCGCCGTCACAACTTCATCTACGCCGCTGGCGGGACCCTGGGCCACAACCTTCCGATCTGGTGGGACACGGTCGCGGGGGGCCCCGGGTTGCGCGGCTACCTCGGCCAGCAATTTCGCGGCGACTCCCAGCTCTTCGCGAAGGTGGAGTACCATTTTCCTTTGTTCTCGCTGGGCAGTCTGGATGTGCGCGGCGTGACGTTCTACGACGCCGCGGCCATCTGGTTCCGGAGTCTTCCCACCGAGACCAACGCCGCCGGTTACCTGGTCCGGCAGGGGGGAGACATGCGGACGTTCAACCCGGCATTTCAGGTGAAGGGATTTGATGCCAACCGCAACTTCCACCACGACGTGGGCGCCGGGTTGCGGTTCTTCCTGCGGTCGGTGGCGGTGCCTCTGGTCGGCTTCGATGGCGGCCTAAGCCTGGAGAGCCATGACTGGCGGTTCCTGCTGATCGTGGGTGCGTGACAGGCGGAGACACGCGCGCGGGAGCCCTGAGAGTCGGGGCTCCCTGCCTGAAGGCCCGGAGGGAGGAGAAGGCTGAGGTGTTAGCTTTTGGCCGGGGTGGTGGTAGGAAATGGACACCTCACCGTTGGTGACATTCCCAACTCATTCGGATCATTAGTGATTGTGGCGGCCATCGGCTGGCGTGTGGCTTGCGTAGTGGCTCCCTGCCATGTCAGCTTCCTCAGCCATCGTTACGACGTTCGGGGCCACTCATCCCGGCAGCTTGTCGGGTAGCTTGCAGCCTACCCCTGCGGGTCGGGCCGCGATGTCCATCGCGCCAGCCACCCTGGTGGCCACGCCCAAGGTGCTGCTCTGCGACCTCGACGGAACGCTGATCGACAGCATGCCGACGCTGGCGGAACTGGCGACGGACGTCATGGCAGAGGTGTACGGAACCCCCCGGGTCCTGGCGCGGGAGCTCTATGTGGCGACCTGTGGTCTGCCCTTCATTCGCCAACTTGAGTCTATTTTTCCCGGTGACCCGCGCAACCGCGGCGCCTCGGACGTGTTCGAGGGTCGCAAGCCGGAACGCTGCGACCAGATTCGGATGTCGCGCGAGGTTGAGTGCGCGCTCGGCGAGCTGAAGGCCCGCGGCGTGGCGATAGTCGTTTCGTCGAACAATGGGGTGCAGAACGTGGCCACCTTCACCCGCAACGCGGGATTTCCCTTCGACATGGTGCTGGGGTTCGGCAACGGGCTGGCCAAGGGGAAGCCGCACATCGACCGCGCCGCGGTGGAATTTGGCGTGGACCGGTCACAGATGCTGTTCGTCGGCGATTCGTTGCACGACGGGGAGATCGCCGAGACGGAGCGGATTCCTTTCGTGGGGGTCGCGGGTACCTTCTCGTTCGAGCGGTTCACCTTGCGCTTTCCGCACCTCCCGGTGATTCGGCGCTTTGCCGAGCTGCCCGGGCTGTTGTTTGGCGGCCACGGACGCGAGAACGGGACCACCGCCGGCGAGCTGAATTCGCGCTGGGCGCTTGGAAACGGCTAGAGGTTCCGCGTGCAGGTAGTGCTGCTGGCGGCCGGGCTGGGCAGTCGCCTGGGGCCGCTGACGGAACGTCTTCCCAAGGCCCTGATTCCCGTGGCTGGCGATACGCTGCTGGCGCGCGCCGTGCGCTTCGCGCGGTTATTGCAGCCCACCCAGATTGTGGTGGTGGGGGGCTTTGGATATCCCGAGGTGGCTGCGGAGGTTGCGCGGCGGAAGCTGCCCGTGACTCTGGTGCGGAACCCGGATTTCCGTGATGGGAATCTTGTGTCGCTGCTGGCGGCGCGGCCCAACATCTCAACGGCCAGCGATTTCTTGTTGATGAACGTGGACCACATCTACCGGCCGGCGGTGGCGGAGCGCGTGGCGCCGGACGTCGATGGGGTCACGGCGTTTGTCGATCAGGATCGCCCCCTGGGCGCGGATGACATGAAGGTCGCCCGCGATGCGCAGGGCCGCGTGCGGGGGATCGCCAAGACCCTGAACCAGTTTGATTGCGGATACGTGGGAATGACCCGGGTTCCGGTCGGGGACCAGCCGCGTTACTGGGCCGCCGCCGATGCGGTGCTGGCCAGCGAGGGACGGGGCGTGCATGTGGAAAAGATCCTGGCGCTGCTGGCGGCGTCGGCAACGACGGCGGAACGCCCGGCCTGCCGGGACATCAGCGGCATCGGATGGCTGGAGGTGGATCTTCAGGACGAGCGCGACCACGCAGAGCAGGTCGTCGCCGCCAACCCGGCCAACTGGCCGTAGGTCATCAGGCCAGAATTTCGAACCGGGTATCGCTTCGGTCTCAAGACCGAAACCTTCGTTACCCCTCGGTGGCCTCGCTGGATGCGGAGCAGGTCACTCTCGAAGAGGTGCTGGAATGGGTCTGCGAGTACTCGAAGCCGGACCGATTCGCGGATATTCGACGACACTTGGATCCAGCGTGGATCGAGCGGGCCTTGGAAGCGACGGGGACTGCGACCCTGCGGAAGCGGCGGCTGCCAGCGGAGCAGGTGGTCTGGCTGGTCATCGGAATGGCGCTGTACCGAGATCGCCCGATCTACGACAGAGCCAAGCAGGACTCGGGCCGGCACACCTGACTACGTTTCGGTCGCCCCTCGCGCTGGCCCGACGATGAAAAGGGGCTGTGGTTCCGCGCCGGGACGATTGAGGGAGATGCCCCGAGGTCGAGATATCCTGGTCTTGCTTGCCATGTGGTTCTTCGCGGCGGTGTTCGAGCTCACCAAAGCCACATACATCGATGATACCGCCCATCTGGAGATTGCCCGCGCCATCCTGGCCAACCCGTGGCACCCGATGTCGGGCTTGGTGAACTGGGCCGACACCGCTGCGCCAATTCACGTCCTGAACCAGCCGCACCTGCTTTTCTACTTGATAGCCGCGACGATGAAGTTGGTGCCTGGGCACCTCGAACTGGCGCTCCATGCCGTGTGGTTGTTGTTCTCGGGCCTGGCGATAGCGATGTTTTTTGGCCTGGCACGTCGCCTCGAAGTGGCGCGTCCGCTTACCTGGACGGCGATTTTCTGCCTGGGACCGGCCTTTATCCCGTCGCAAAACCTGATGGTCGATATCCCGCTGGTCGCCTTGTGGTTGGCGTTCTTCTACGCGTTGATCACCTTTGAGGGCTGGGGTGGCCTGGTGGCGGCGGCGGTTCTAGTGGGGGCCGCGTGTCTGGTGAAGTACTCCAGCCTGGTTCTGATCCCAATCCTGGGGGTGGTGGTGACTCGCTTGCGGCGCCTGTCCGCACTGGCGCTGTTACTGGTCCCAATCGGCGTGCTGGCCGCCTGGTCGCTGTTCAATTGGTGGGACTACGGCGGAATCCACATCCTGGAGCGGCCCATCGCCACCACCGCGATGCCCGGGCTCTTGCGCCGGCTGGGCGTGATTGGCGCGCGTGCCGGCCTGTGGCTTGTGGCCCTTGGCGCGGTCTGCCCATTTGCCGCGGTGTTCGTGGGGCCGCTGTGGCGCACGCGAGGGGGACGAGGGGTGGCCATCGCCGCGCCGACGATCGCCGTCGGCGCGTTCGCCGTGGGTCGACTGGCGCTCTCCGGAGAGCCGATCATTCAGTCGATCCTGCGTGGGGTCTTCCTCGCCAACGGTGTGCTGGTGGCCGCCCTGGCTATTCGTGCCCGGGATAGGGGGGCCGAAGCACGCCAGCCCCAGACGGGTCATCCGTCGCCCGCCGGGCTTCTGGC
Source organism: Polyangia bacterium (assembly GCA_039916065.1). Lineage (GTDB taxonomy): Bacteria > Myxococcota_A > Polyangia > Fen-1088 > Fen-1088 > FEN-1088. The sequence continues at coordinate 3,207 of JBDSME010000452.1, read as the reverse complement.
CGTGTGGGCACTGGGAGCAGCGCTCTTCATCGTGGTGCTGTCGCCGTTCATCGCGGTCCGGCACGTGCTGCTTTCCCTGCCGGCTATCCTGCTGCTCATCGCGCGCGGCCCCGACGCGCTCGCGGTATCCCATCGGGGCTGGGCGCTGGTCGTCGCCTCGACGGCGTTGTTCGGCGGCGTCCTGGGGGCCTCGGATGCGCGCTTGGCCGCGGTGTATCGGCAAGAGGCGCCCGAACTGGCGGCGCGGTTCTGTCCCGCCGGTGTTCGTTGCGTCGCCATCGGTCACTGGGGCTGGCAGTGGTATGCCGAGCAGGCCGGCCTGTTGATCTACGATCGCGCGCGCACCGAGTTGCTCGCGGGCGATCGGGTGATCATATCCGAACTGGTCGGTCGAGAGCCGCTGGCGCCGGGCGACGCCGCGCGGTTGCGGCTACTCGCCGAGATCGACGTACCGGCCACGATCTCCAGTTGGTTCCGCACCATGGCGACCGAAAAGAGCGGCGCGCAGGGGAATCGCTCGGGCGGCTACTACTACTTCTGGACCAGCGTCCCCTGGACTGTGACCACCCGTCCCTTGGACCGCTTCTTCGTTTACGAGGTCACCACGCCTCTCTGACCGTCATCGGGGTAGCGGCGGACACGCGCAGCCTCGACGGTCGTGCCACCGGGACGGCGCGGGCACCTGGGACGAGGGTGCGGCGGCGCCGCGGGAGTCCGGCGTGCTGTGATCCCTCGCCGTCGTGTTCGGCATTAAACAGCGGCTGCCGGGTTTCGAACGGCACGCGACCGCTACACGGCGCGCGGACGGGGGCACGCGCCCGATAGTGGGTGGCACGATTTTTGTTAAGCTGCCTGGCATGGCTATCTCGTTGTTCCGCCGTAAGCGTGAGGGCGGCATCCAGACCCGTACCGATCTGCTCAACCATCTGATCGCCACGAAAGGGTACCAGCGATATCTGGAGATAGGTGTGCGTGATCCGCGCCAGAACTTTGAAAAGGTTAAGTTGACCGAGAAGCACAGCGTTGACCCGAATCCCCGTCGGCCCGTAACCCACCGCATGACGTCGGACGACTTCTTCGCTCGTCGGCGGAACGACGGTCTCATGCCCCCGTATGATCTGGCGTTCATCGATGGCTTGCACCTGGCGGAACAAGTCGAGCGTGATGTCGTTAATTGTATGGAAAACCTGACGCCGGCGGGGACGATTGTCCTTCACGATTGCAATCCCCTGACCGCCGACGCTCAGACCGATGACTACGATGGAAAGAAGCACTGGAACGGAACGGTGTGGAAAGCCTGGGTCAAGCTGCGGGCGACGCGACCAGATCTGTCCATGTGGGTGGTCGACATCGACGAAGGCTGTGGTGTCATCCGGCGCGGCGGTCAGCGACTACTACCGCTCCCGTCGCTGAACTACGAAGCGATGGGGTTCGATTTCTTGGCCACCAACAGGCGCGAGGCCCTAAACCTAGTGTCGCTAAACCAATTTCTGGAGGCCATGGCCGCGGAAAACGGCGCGGCGCCCCGGATTTCGTAGAATTCCTGATTGATCCGCCGGCAACCGAAGTGGTGTCCCATCGGACTCCGTACCTGCCCGTGCTCCCGTCGAGGAGGAGAAGTACTCGATTGCGTCACCGAAATCATTCTTTCAGTGGCTTCGTACACGACGATCTATAGGTCTTGCGAGCGTCCCGGTGGACAGCTCGCCCGCGTGCAACTCAATGCGTGAATCAACACCATGGGACCTGGACGGGTCTGCGTCGCGGCGGGTCGCGTTTCTTCTTCAAGGGGAGCGGGTGCCCGCAGCGCGTGCGCGAGGCCTGGCGCTGCTTCCGGCGCTGGCGGCCGCGGGCTTATCTTGCGTGGCCAGCGCGCCCTATCCCAGCGTGTACGGCGACACCCGGCTGCCCTGGCCCCTCAACCGAGCACGGCAGTTGTACGTCCCTTGGTCGTTCGTGAAACGGTTTGGCGAGGTGCGCGCGCTGCGCGGCGATGATCTGGTGGTGTTCCAGCGTCCGCTGTCCGAGCTCCCCACATTGGTCCTGGAGAGGAGGGCCGCGCGTGGACGGCGCACGGTGCTGGATTTCGACGACGCCATCTTCTTGACCGCGCGATCCCGGCGGAAATTCCGGGCCCTGGTCGGCATGGTCGATCACGTCATTGCCGGAAACAGCTTCTTGGCCGAGGTTGCGGGTGTTCCCAACCGGACCACCGTCATCCCCACCGTGGTGGACACTGAGCGGTTTTGCGAACTGCCGGCGCGCGACACCCGGGGGAAGGACGTGGTGGTGGGCTGGACTGGTAGCGCCGTCGGCTACAAATACCTGGTCGCCGCCGCGCCCGGGATCGCGCGCGCCCTGGAACGGACCGGCGCACGTTTCCGGGTGATCGCCGATCGCCCGCCGCCAGTTGCTCTGGATCGCCTGCACCCTGAGTTCGTGCGCTGGAGGCCGGAGACGGAGATCGGCGATCTGGGGAAGATAGATGTCGGCCTGATGCCGCTTGCCGGTGGTGCGGTCGAGCGCGGCAAGTGCGCCTACAAGCTAATCCAGTACATGGCCATCGGGCGCGCCGCCGTGGCTTCACCTGTGGGCGCGAATCTCGAAGTGGCCACGGACGGCGTCGACGGCTGCTTCGCGTCCACGTCCGAAGAATGGGAGCGCACTCTGGTCCGGCTGATCGAAGATCCCGCCGAACGCCGCGAACTGGGCGCCCGCGCCCGCCGCCGCGTCGTCGCCGCCTATGCGGTCAAAGCCGTGGTCCCCGCCTACGTCGATCTCTTCACGCGTCTCGGGGCGACGGGACCCACCCGCATCTAGACTTGGACGGTCACCGCGCCGGGGGACGCGAGCGCGCCGGCGCTGCCGCACATCAGGCCAGGCCCTTTTCGCGCAGCAGGCGGTCGTACAGCGCGACCACCTCGTCGTGAACACGCTCGACGCTGAATTGATGAACGATGTGGGCGCGCCCCCGCTCCCCCATCTCGCGCCGCCGGGCCACGCTCAATGCCAGCATTCGTCCCAGCGCCTCAGCAAGGCGGTCGGGCTGCAGCGCGGGCGCCTCGAAGCCGCTCTCCCCTTCGACCACCAGGCCATCGATGTTCGCGGCCTGCGACACCACCGCCGGCAGACCACAGGCGTGCCCCTCAAGGACGGCGTTGGGTAGGCCTTCATAGAGCGACGGCAACACCAGGACATCCGCCGCGT
>JBDSME010000451.1:0-4133 GCA_039916065.1 Polyangia bacterium | reverse complement strand
ACGCGTATGGCGTTCTTGCCGCTGGGCAGCGAGCCGCCGGTGAGCGTGTTGACGGCACTGCTGGGCGGGCCATTCTTTCTGGTCTTGCTGTGGCAGAGGCGCGGCGAGCGGCTGTTTTGAGCGATGGTGCGCGCCGGCTGTGGTTGGCGGCAGCGCTGGCGATGGCGCCACCTGCGGGAATGGCGGGTTGCCGGCACCGGACGCAGGAGGGACTGGCGGTCTCGGGTGGTGGTCGCAGTGGCGGCGCACGCGGCGATGCCGCGAACGTCGGCCCGCTGGTACGGGGGGCCTTCACGGACGAGGCGGGCCGGCGGGTGGTGCCGCGGGCGTTCCCGACCCGACGGGTGGTCTCCCTGGCCCCCAACGTGACTGAGCTGCTGTTTCTGGTGGGCGCGGGCGAGCAGGTGGTGGGGGTCGACAACTACAGCGATCAACCCGCTGGCCGGGTGGAACGGATTGCCCGGGTGGGCAGCGACTATGAGCCGTCGCTGGAGACAATTGTTGCGCTGACTCCGGACGTGGTCTTCACGTCGCTGTCCGCGAACCGTCGAGAAACCGTGGAGGCGCTGGAACGGCTGGGAATTCCGGTGTTCGTCACCGACACGCGCGCAGTCTCTGAAATGGATCGCATCCTGAAGAGCCTGGGCGAGATCACCGGGCGGACGGCAGCAGCGGAGGACGAAACGCGCCGTCTGCACGCCGGCTTGGCGGCCGTCCGCAAACGGGTGGCGGGTCTCCCCCGGCCGCGCGTGCTGGTGGTGGTCTGGGGTGATCCCTTGTACGTGGCCGGACGGGAGACCTTCACCGACGATCTGATCGCCATTGCCGGAGGCACGAACATCGCCGCCGACGCGACGGGGTTTGCGAAGTATCCCCTGGAGCGGGTGCTGCGGTTGTCGCCGGAGGTGATCGTGGTGCCGACGCACTCTGCGGTGGAACAGGGGCCGCGCGCCGTCGGATACTGGTCGCGATGGCCGGAGCTGCCCGCGGTGCGCAACGACCGGGTGAAGGCGATCGAGGACACGTTGATCATTCGGCCCGGCGCGCATCTGGTTCAGGGCGCCGATTTCCTGGCGGAGCTCATTCACCCCGAGCAGCCTGCGGCCCGGTCGAACAAAGGCGAAAGTCGAGGCGAGTAACAGGCTGTATTCCCGGGCAATTTGACAGCGGGACTGCCGGCCCGTAGCTTGAAGGACAACCCGCCGGCGCTCCGGCGGTCCGGCACTCCCCTGGCGGCGCACCGTTGGGGCCTAGTGACCGGCTCAATACCGTGTCCACCGAACCTCTCTCCACCGCTGATTCCCACAGTGGCTCCGAAGTCCCGTTACCGGGTGAATTTCGCCGCTACCGGAAGTTCGTGTCGTGGTTCATCCTCGCCTTCGTTTTCATCGGCGGGTCCTACATGTTGCTGTCCGTGGCGGTGACGATCTACCGCCGCCAGCACGCCGTTCCCCTGGGCACGCCGGTGGGCATTCTGGCGACCAGGGAAGACGCGGAGAGCTGCTTTGACGAGCTGTCCGACGTCGCTGAGGGGTTGCTCAAGTATCTGGAGAACTCGCACACGTTGATGGCCCACACCAACTCCGGTGAGGTGCAGGCGTGGGCCGAGGCGGGCAGCTACTGGCGCGGCCAGTGGAAGGCCGTCGGGGAACGCTGTGGCTTCGAACGCCGCCGCGGCGCCAAGGACTGGGAAGAGATGGCGGTTCTGCACGAGGAACTGCGCGAGACCGAGGCCGGCTACACCAAGGAAATTTCACTTTTCGGCAAGGACCTGGCCCCCAGGCTCGGTCGGCTCCGCGAACGACTCGCGCGAATCGGCGAGCGGCTGTCCTTGCCGCACGAATGAGGAGATCCGTCATGTCCAACGAAGAAAACATGCCCATGCCCGTCACTTTGTCACCCCCCTCGTCCCCCCCCACGCTGGCGGGCCCCCCGGGGGCGACCGCCGCCGCCGACAGCAGCGGGGATTCCGCACCGGCATTGCCGCTCGACCCAGCGCTCGTTGCCGCCGTGCCCCGCCAGAAGGGCCCGCGTTTCGACCAGCTCGGTCTTGGTCCCGATGTGCTGCGTGCCCTGGAAGCCATGGGGTTTCAGGAGTCGATGGAGGTGCAGGCCGCCACCATCCCGGCGGCGCGGACGGGGCGCGACCTGATGGTGCAGTCGCGCACCGGTTCGGGGAAGACCGCGGCGTTCGGCATTCCTTTCGTGAATGACGTGGTGGACCCCGCGGTGAAGGCGGTGCAGGCCATCGTGCTGTTGCCGACCCGAGAGCTAGCGCTGCAGGTCGCGGCGGAGCTGGCGCGCATCGCGCAATTTCGCCCCATCACCGTCGCGCCGATCTACGGCGGTGCCCCGATGGGCCGGCAAGTCGAAATGTTGCGGGCGGGAGCCCAGATCGTCTGCGGCACTCCGGGACGCATCCTGGACCACCTGCGCCGCGGAACGCTGGTCCTGGATCGCGTGCGCTGCGCCGTTCTCGACGAATGCGACGAGATGCTGTCCATGGGATTCCAGGAGGACATCGAGCACATCCTGGAACAGACCCCCGCCACAAGACAGACGCTGTTGTTTTCGGCGACGGTCCCCGAAGGGATCCAGCGCCTGTCCCGGCGGTTCATGAAGAATCCGGAGTTCTTGAAGCTGTCCGCGGACTTCGTGGGGGTCAATGAGATCCGGCACGTGTACTACTCGATTCCAGGCATAAACCGCGAGCAGGAGCTGCTGCGCATCCTCAACTTCGAGGATCCCAAGACCGCCATCGTCTTCTGCAACACCCGCGAGGAGACGGGCCGCGTGGCGGAGTTCTTGCGAAAGCAGGGGTTCGAGGCGGAGGCCATCTCGTCAGACCTGGCCCAGAACGATCGCGAAAGGGTGATGGCCCGCATGCGGGCCGGGGGAATTCGTTTCCTGGTGGCCACCGATGTGGCGGCGCGAGGCATCGACATCGAAGCGCTCTCGCACGTGTTCAACTACACGTTTCCGGAGGCGCCCGAGATCTACATTCACCGCACCGGCCGCACCGGGCGCGCCGGCAAGCATGGCACCGCCATCTCCATGATCGGTCCCACCGAGGTCGGCTCCTTCTACTATCTGAAGCTGCTCTACAAGATTCGACCCGAGGAGCGCGCCCTGCCGTCAGAGGCGGAGATAAGATCGCACCGCGAGGGAGAGCGCGTGTTGACGCTGCGCCAGGCCTTGCAGGGTGAACCGGGAACACAGTGGCGCGACCTGGCGCGACGGTTGACGAATGCGGTGGATGGTGAGCGATTGGTCGCGGCCTTGCTCGCGCAGTCGTTCTCCTCGTTGCCCGCCATGCCTCCCCCACCGGTCGTGAAACCGGTGACCCCGGCGCTGTCCACGGCCGGCAGCGGGCGTCAGGTGGCGGCGCGCGGCGCGGATGAGCGGCCCGGCGCCACCGACGGTGGAGCGCGCGAAGGCGGCGCTCGTGACCGGAGTGACCGAAACGACCGCCCCGGGCGCGAGCGACCACGCGATCGAGATCGCGAGCGGCCGGTGCGAACAGACCGCGCCGCCGGTCCGGGAAGAGCACGCCTCCCCGAGCGCGGGCGCGACCGGCCGCCCGAGCGCGACCGCGGTGCGCCACGCCCGGGCAGTGTCCCACCCGCGGGCAGCACGCCCCAGGCGGAGAAGGAATTCTGGGAGGTGTGGAGCGAGGAGAAAGCCGCGCAGGGCGCAGCACCCGGTGGTGCCGGCGCTGGGGTCGTCGGCTCGTCCGCGAGCGAGTCCGATGGCGCTGCCGACACCGGCGGCGTTCCGGGAGCGATTCCCAGCACCACTGTCGAATCGGGCGGAGTGGCTCAAGGTGGATTCACGGCGCGGCCGGGGCGGGAACGAGCCCCTCGTCCCGCATTCCAGTCAGCGGGCCCGAGCGTGCCCGAGGGTGCCGCTCGCTTGTACCTGAATCTGGGGCGCAAGGATGGCGCGTCGGAGTCCGAGGTCCGGAAGCTGCTGCAGGAACACGCAGGGATCGCCGACGTCCTGGAGATCGACGTGATGAACACACATACCTATCTCAACGTGACGGACGCCGACGCCGACCGCATCTGCGCATCGCTGACCGGGAAACAGGTGGGGGAGCGCGACCTCCTCTGCGAAAGAGCCCGCCCCCGCCG
>JBDSME010000450.1:0-3846 GCA_039916065.1 Polyangia bacterium | reverse complement strand
GGTTACGTTCGCGGAGGGGCGCGAACGCGGTCACAGAGGCACCACCAGCGTCACGGACGAGAACAGCGCCGGCCGGCCAATCCGCACAGCCTCCTGGCCTGCGAATCGTATGCTCGGGTAGGGCGCGGCAAGCTGGCCATGAACCTCGACCGCGACCGAGATCCCCCAACCCAATCTCACGGTGACCCCGCCGCCCACGTCGAACAGCCCCACCGACCGCTCGCCGGTCCCCGCACCGGGACCGTCTCCGGCGCCATCGACGTTTACCCTGAGGACCCCTCCGCCCAACCCGACGGCGGGACGGACGGCGCGGCCGTGACGGAATGCCGTTCGCAACTCGACCAGCCCTTCGAGGTGACCCACCGTCGTTGAGCCCTGGGGGACCGTGACGCGCGGTTGCGTGCCGAAGCCGGCGACCGTCAAGCGGGTTTCGAAGAGCGACAGCCACTCGGCCCGCAAGCGCGCAACCGGCAGGACCGCCGGGCCGAGTTCCCGCGAGGATTCGATCAACGAGGCGCCAACCTCGAGCGACACCGGCCCCCAAGCATCGGTGCGTGCAGGCGGCCCTCCACCCTTCGCGGTCTGCGTGGCAACCGTTTCGTCGGGCGGCGACAGAGCCGACGACGGAGCCGACGGTGGTGGCAACGCGGGTAGAGCTGCTGACGCGGGCACGCCTCCGGGCAGCTTCAGGGCACTGGCGCGCAAGAATTCCAGCGTGCGGACCGCCAGCACCTCGTCGTCGTGGGGCCCCGCCCCGGCGGAAAGCGACAGCCGCCGGACCACAACCCGCCCCCAGGGCACGCCATCCACGATCCAGAGCTCCGCGGGCCCCTGGTCGGGGTCTCCCAACAGGGTCACCGTCGCGATCGACTCGTCACCTGAGTTCGGCGGATCGACCATCCATCCCGCCTCGCCCCCCCCGCCAAATTCGCTGGTGGTTACCTCGAATCCACCGGCCGCCAGCTCTTCGCGAATCCGGGTCAAGCAGCGCCGTGTGCGCGGCGAACTCGAGCTGGACTGCAACAACGTCACGCGACCTCCGAGCGCTGGCGGAGGTGCCGCGGCAGCCGCCGCCAATGTGGCCGCCGGCGCCAGCGCGAGCGTCCCGAGCATGAGGGCAGTGGCGTACCTGCGAACTCTCCTCCCGAAGGCCTCGATCATTCACCGTCCGAGGAGAGCATAGCTCGCGCGGCCCGGGCGTACACCCCCCGAGGGAATTGCCGCAAGTATGCCGCCGCGACACCATGTGCCTGGTCGATCCGGTGCTGTCGGCGGAGGACAAGCATCATGCGCCCCATCGCCTCCGCGGCGTACGCTCCCGCGGGGGCTTCGCGCAGATAGCGGTCATACCAAGCGAGCGCGTCTGCCGCCCTCCCGGCCGCTCCATCCGCCAGGCGGCCCAGCAGAAATGATGCCTCTTCGGCGCGCAACGTACCGGCGAACCGCCGGCGCTGAGTCAGGAGTACGCGCCGGGCGAGGTCGTCCTGGCGGCGAAATCGCGCGGCGTCGGCGAGCGCCGCCAGTTCCTCGCTGTTGGCCGCGACCAACACGTTCGCGATTCCGCGGCGCTGCGCTTCCGCCACGATGCTGGCCGCTTCGCCGTCGGCGAGTCGCTCGGACCAACGCGCGCGCAACGGGGCGGCCGGCGCCGACAGTTGCGGCGGATTCAGCGGCGCGGACGCCTCGGGGAGTGCCGCCAGGGGCTCGGCAGGAGGCGGAGGTTGGACAGGGGACCCCACCGCAGCGGCTGCGCCGGTCTCGGCAACGGTGCCGGCTACCGTTGCGGATGGACGCGCGGCCACGGGGCGCGAGGCCACCGATGAGTCGGTGAGCGCGACCATGCGAGACCCGTCCAGTCGCACGGATAGTGACTGGCCAGCGCGCAGCACCACGCTATCGCTGGAACGCGGGCCATCGACGGATACGACCCCGCTCTCCATCTGGACGTTGAGGCGCGCCTGCGAGGCATTCCAGTCGACGAAGAACGCGGTGCCGTGCACGTGGATCAGGAACGAGCCCGCCTGCACCTGCCAGTCGGCTCCGCGTCGATGCGCCACGCGCACGTGTGCCCGCCCATCCTCCAGGACCAACCGGGCGCCACGCCTGCCGACATCCAGCACGCGGGCGCGGGTGCGCGGCATTACGCGGATGCTGGTTCCGTCCGAGAAGGCCAGTTCCGGATTGTGCGCGGCGGACGAGAGCACATAGCCACTGGGGGAAGGCATCGTGCCGTCCACGGTGTAGGTCAGTTTCGGCGGGAACCCCTGGACCGCTACCCATGCTACCAATCCTATAGCGCCAGCCGCGGCCAGGGCTCCGAAAGTGCCTACGGTACGCCGGGCCTGTCGTCGGCGGGCTGCGCGGGCGCGTGCCGCGCCGAGGATGTGGACCACCTGCCCGCTTGTCGTCTGCGCGGCCGCTGGTGGGGCGTCGACTTGCGACGCGACGAACCTCGCCAGGACGGCGGCTCCCTCGTCGACACCATCGACGAGGGCATTGTGTCGTCCGTTTTGCGCCGACGAGACAAGGCTCATGACGTGACCGCCCCCGCCGTCTTCATCGTACGTCCCTCCCCTATCCGAGCCGTCATTCGGTGACATTGGTTTTTGTACTCTTATTTTCTGTGGTTTCTTGCGTGGTTTTCGCGCGTCCAGGGTGCCCATTTGCCACCTGCCCGCGCTTGTCGAAGAAGGTGTGCAGACCCGCGTCACTGCCGACGTGCTTGTTGACGCGTTCCGTTGCTCTGTTCACCAGCCGCTTCGCGCTGCTGAGTGAAACGCCGAGCCCTGCCGCCACCTCCTCGAGTGTCTGCTCCTCCATGTAGCGGAGGACGAACGCCGTCCGTTCACGCGCCCCCAATTTGTCGAGGATGGCGTAACAACGCGCCAGCGCTTCCCGCGCTTCGGGGTCGGCGCCGGGAACCGCGACATCGGGAACCGTGCCGTCCCTGGACAGCAACACCCACCTTCGAACCCAGCGCCGCCGCAAATCAACCTTGATGGTGTTGACGGTCACCGCCATGACGAACTCGCGCAATTTGCCTGCGTCCCGCAGCAAATGAATGCGTGAGAAGACGCGCATGAATACGTCTTGGGTCAGATCGTCGCCGTCGTAACGCGGCCCGACGGCGCGGGCTATCACGCGACGGACGGCGCTGACATGGCGATCCCAGACCTCCTGCGCCGCCCAGGCGTCGCCCCGATTCAGCGCCGCCACCAGCGCGATCTCCTCGGCGCTCGGTTGCCGCTCAACCGGAAACGGCGCCACGGAGCCGGGCTCGATTGACGAGTCGCTCCCTCGTGCGACAGTTGGCGCCAGGACGCTGGATCGCATTGCGGTAGCTCCAGTATCGCACTCCAACATGCCGCGCTCGAAGGAAACAGCCACTGCCACCCTATGGAGGATGCGTGACCCCCCAAAACCAGGTCGTCAAAAAATAACGCGCCAGGCCGTTGTTGCGTTTCTCCTCGATAACATCCGGGCTGCCGAACATCGGCAGCCGTGTCGCGTCAAGCAGTCGTCACCGCATCCGGTGCGCGCCTGCGCAGGTCAGCCAATATCTGACCATTGCAAGGAAGTGACAGATTCCCTTAACTCGTGAACAAATGATCATGTTTCCTCCACTCTCGATTCGTCTCCTGGTTGTTTCGGCGGCTCTGGGCGGCGTGATGGGCTGTTCCTCCCTGACGACCCCGCCGGGGTTGGGGATGACGTCCGTCGGAAGTGGTGGCTCGGCTCAACCAACAGGAGGTCGTAGTGGTGCATCCGGGAGTTCGGGCGCGACGGGCGGACTACCCGGCAATGGCGGTAGTGCCGGCGACGCCGGCTCCGGTAGTGGTGGGTCAG
>JBDSME010000449.1:0-3013 GCA_039916065.1 Polyangia bacterium | reverse complement strand
CCGTCGAGGTGCTGCCGCCGGCGCAGGCCGTCACCCTGTGCGGAGATCCCCGCACGCTGCTGGCCGATGTTCGTGACGCCGATGCCTTCGCGCAGGGACACGTCTCGGGTGCCATTCATCTCCCCTGCGCCGCTTCAGGTAGCGTGGCTACCGCCGCGGTCGACCTCCTGGAGGGCCGTCGCACCTTGATCGTCTACGGACGAGACACCGATGATGCCCGGGTGGTTGCGGATGAAATGCGCGGACGGGTGGCGCGCCCGGATCTCCGGGTGCTGGTGATAGCCGGGGGATTTCCGGCCTGGAATCAGGCAGGATTGGCCTGCTCGTCGGGCCCCTGCCCCGACTGCGCGGCGCCGACGCCGGTGCGCCGATGAAGCTCGTCGCCCTGTTGCTACGCCTGGGATTGGGTGGGCTCCTCGTGGTGGCCGGCGTCCTCACGCTGCGCGCCCCCGGAGCATTCGCCACCGAGATCTCCAACTACCAGCTCTTCCCGCATGTCGCGGCCACCCTGGCCACCACCCTGCCCGCGGTTGAATTTCTGGTGGGTCTGGGCCTGCTCGTCTTCCCGTGGTCGTGGCGGCGGGCCGCCACTCTGGGCACCGTACTGTTGATGGGGACGTTTTCCCTGGCCGTTGGGTCGGCCTATTTTCGTCACATCAACATCGAATGCGGCTGTTTCGGGTCGGGAGGCTCGCCCATCACTGGCGTGACCCTGGTACGAAACGTCTCACTCCTGGCGGCGGCACTGCTCCTCTTGCGAATCGATGGCAGGCCAGCCGGGGGCCGTTGAGGCTGCTCTCAGCAGCGGCGCCGCGAAGGCCGCGGTCACATCCCCAGGGTCACCAGGTGCGCCAGACCGTGATCATCCGTGGTTCTGCGCGCCACCTGATACTGCAAGGTGAACGGCAACCATAGCGCCATGCGGATCGACAGGGCGCCTCCGACGGCCAGGTGGCGATCGTTCTGGCGCGCCACCGTTGCCGCCGAGGCGAAGAGCTCCAGATCCACCTGGCTGAGAAAAAACGCGGGGAGCACCGCCAGGGTCGACGCCGTCCCCCAATCAATGATGAAGGGATACAGATAGGTCGCATCGGCGATATAGATGCGGTCGGTGAGCAGCGGGTAATCCTCGAAGCCACGAAGAGGCTCGGCGAAGCTGACCCCAGGAGGCAGAAGGGGCGGCTCGACCGCCAGCACCTCCGGGCGGGTGGATTGACGACTGAGGACGGCGCTGGTGTAACCCCCGACGATCAGCAACGGCTGGCTGGCGGGCAGTCCCACCAGATCACGCAACCGCCCCGCCAGGGTCAGCGAATGCCGGCGCAGCAATGGCAACGGGATCACCGCATCCAGCTCGGCGCGTGTGTCGACAAACTCCACTCCCGCCGTATTCCAGGCCCGCGGGTATGCGGCCACCTCGCCAGACGCGGCAAACAGCCGGCGGACGCCGGTATAGGGAGTGGACTCCGCCCCGGTGTAGCTCGCCGACAGGCGGGGGCCCGCGAAACGCCGCAGGGCCTGCAGCACGCTGGGATCCCCCGGCTGATAGGTCTCGATGAACGAACCGCCGAGCGACACGGGATTGCCGTAGAACGCTCGCTCCACGTTGGCGCTGACAAGGCGATCCCGACGGAACAAGGTGTAAGCGGGGTTGTTGGGGGTGGGCTGCCCCACCGGCACCGGCGGCGCATCGTGCGCCTCGAATTGCGAAGCGAGCAGGTTGAAGGTGAACGGCGCGAGCTGCCGGTTGGAGTAGCCCGCCAGAAAACTGGGGGAGCCACCGGCCGCCACCGACTGGTAGTAACCGGCAAGCGTCCAGCGATGCATCGACAGCCGGTCGTTCCCCGAAAGCACCAGCCCGTAGGTGAGCGCGCGCCTCCCCACCGACTGGACCGTGGGACCATGCAACAGAGGTACGAAGAGGTGATCGGTAGGACTGTACGGCCGATCCACGGACGGCACCGGAGGCTGCGGCGGGGCGGCGGCCGTTACGACCGGTGCTGGCCCGGGGGCACCGGCGGGCTCGACGGGCTCGGTCGATCCCGGCCCTGAGGCCTTGGTATCGGCCTCGGTGTCTGCCTCGGCGTCCGCGTGTGTAGCCACCGCCGGGGTGGGAGCAACGGGGAGCGGCGCCGGCAAGGCAACCTCGTCCAGCGTCCATCCCCATCCTTCCCGGTTCAGGAAGCGCAGCGCCCGCCCGCCCGCGGCACGCGGCTGGAACGCCAGGTAGGGAGCGTCGGTCACCCGGCTGGTGTAGCCACCGTTGAGCTGGTGAACGTACAGCTGAAAACCCGCGTCGGTCAGTTCCGTCCCCAGGAACAGGATGCGCTGATCGTCAATCCAGGAGGGGTCGTTTACCTGACCCTGTATCTGGCCTCGCATTGGGCCATGCCCCTCGGCCGCCGGTGAGCCACCACCGGCCACCACCGTCAGCAGCGCCCCGGTGACGGCGTCGTACACCACGATCCGAAAGCGCGTCCCATCGAATTGCGTGGCCACCACCCGCTTGCCGTCCGGCGATACCCGCGGCTGCCCGATGAAAGCGCCGGGGACTTGAGGGGCCAGCATCCGCACGCCTCCCGTGCGCAGGTCCAGCTCGGCCAGATCATGGTGATCGCCATTGGCCTGCGCGAACAGGTATCGCATCCCGTCGGGCGTGACCGAACCGCCGGTGCCACGCACGTCGCGGTTCACCACCAGCAACCTGTCGGTGTCCAGGTCGTAGCGAAGCAGCCTCGCCGCTTGAAACGTGGCGTCCAGGTCCACGGCCACGAAGTACAGACTGCGAGCGTCAGCGGTGAAGCTGAGTCCGCTGGTCAACACGGCCGACGCGATGGCCAGTTGACGCGGCGGCACCACGTCAACCAGCTCGCGCTCGACGCGCACCCGGCCGTCCGGCGCATGGATGATGAGCCGTGGAGGGCGGTCTTGATCCTGGGTGATCATGGCCTCGGTGCCGTCCGCGGCGCGGGCATAACGGCTGCTGTTCCCGGCGGCGCGCACCACCCGCTGC
>JBDSME010000448.1:0-4016 GCA_039916065.1 Polyangia bacterium | reverse complement strand
TTTCGATGATCCCGGAAACAGGCGCCACCACCGGGATCTCCATCTTCATGCTCTCCAGGATCAACAGCCGCTGGCCCGCGGTCACGGAGGCACCGGGCTCGACCAGCAGTTGCCAGACGCTGCTGGTCACGTCGGCCCGCACCGCCTGCTGCCCTTCCCCGAGGGTGAGCGCCTCGCCGTCACCCTGCCCTTCACCCTGCCCTGTTTGGGACGAGTCCGCCGCCCCATCCGCGTCGGGCGGCGGCGGCATCAGCGCCCAACGTTCGCGCTCGGCCACGAAGGCGGCCTGCTGGCGTCGCTTGAACTCGTCGATGGACGTCTGGTTCTCCCGCAAGAAGGCGCGGTAGTCGGCGAAGCGAAACACCGTCGGTTCGACCTTCAGCTTCACGCGACCGCGCGGAAATTCCTCGCGGAACGCCAGCAGTTCCTGCTCGGTCACAGGATAGAAGCGGAGCTGATCGAAGAAGCGCAACAGCCACGGCTTGCCGTCGGTGAAGTCTCCCGTCTGCCGTACCCGGTTCCACATCTGGCAGGTGCGGCCCACGAACTGGTAGCCGCCGGGGCCCTCCATGCCGTAGACGCACAGATAGGCCCCTCCGATGCCCACGGCATTTTCCGGGGTCCAGGTGCGCGCGGGGTTGTACTTGGTGGTGACCAGACGGTGGCGCGGATCGGTGGGGGTGGCCACGGGAGCACCGAGGTACACGTCGCCCAGCCCCAGCACCAGGTAGCTGGCGGCAAACACGATCTCGCGCACCTGCTCGATGCTGTCCAGGCCGTTGATGCGGCGAATGAATTCGATGTTGCTGGGACACCAGGGGGCATCCGGCCGCACCGACTGGGTGTACTTCTGTATTGCCAGTCGGGTGGCCGGATCATCCCACGACAGGGGCAGGTGCACGATGCGCGAGGGCACCTCGATCTGATCGGTGGCGGGCAGCTCGGCCTCGGCGCGGGCCAGTGCTTCCAGCAGTGTTTCGCGAGGCAGAACGGCATCCCGGTAGTGGATGTGCAGCGACCGGATCCCGGGGGTGAGATCCACGATCCCAGGAAGGCGCCGCTTCTCCAGCCAGGCCATCAGGGCGTGCACGCGAAAGCGGAGAGCGAGATCGAGCACCATCGGTCCGTACTCGACCAGCAGATTGGCGTCACCGTCCTGACGAATGGTGACTTCTGGGCGGTCCACCGTTTCGGGCAAGCGCACCAACACGGCATCCGCTGGCGGCGCCTGACCGCGCGGGCCGCCTGCGGGACCGCCGCCGTGATCCGGCGATGGCAACGGGGCCAGCGACGCGATCACCCGCTCCTGCTCTTCTTCCAGCCGGCGCGCCTCGTCCAGCGTCACCGCACGGAACGTCACCTTGTCCCCGGCCTTGAGCTGACCGATCTTCCACAGCTCGGCGGTGACGATGGTGGCCGGACAGACGAAGCCCCCCAGGCTGGGTCCATCCGGTCCCAGGATGACCGGCATGTCACCGGTGAAGTCGATGGTGCCGATGGCGTAGGCGTTGTCGTGAATGTTCGACGGGTGAAGGCCAGCCTCGCCGCCGTCCCGGCGCGCCCACGTGGGCTTGGGTCCGATCAGGCGCACTCCCGTGCGGTTCGAGTTGTGGTGCACCACCCAGCTTGCGCCGAACAGCGTTTCGATGTCGCCGGGGGTGAAGAAATCGGGCGCGCTCTGCGGGCCGTGCAATACCGACAACGACCAGGCGGTCGTGAGAGGAGGCTGCGCGGCGACCGGCAGCGTGGCCAGTGGCGGTGGCGCTGTGTCGTGGTCCGCTTGCGCTTGCACTTGCTCCCCGTCCGTCACCGGGCCGAAGTGCAACACGTCGCCGGCGCGCAAGGCGCGGCCGCCGTGGCCGCCAAACAATCCCAGAGTGAACGTGGCGCGACTGCCAAGGTAGGTGGGGACATCGAACCCGCCCCGGATGGCCACGTAGGCCCGGCACCCTGGACCACGCACGGCGCCCAGCTTCAACACGGCTCCGGCCGTAGCAACGAAGGCGCCGTAGCGTGGCACCGTCACGCCGTCGAGCGTGGCGTTCATGTCGGCGCCGGTGATCGCCACGGTGGCTGCCGCGCGAAATCGAAGCGCAGGACCGGTCACCGTGCACTCCAGGCCCGCCGCGTCCGGCCCGTTCCCCACCAGGCGATTGGCCAGTCGGAACGCCAGGGCATCCATCGGTCCCGACGGCGGTACGCCCACCGCCCAGTACCCCAGACGGCCCGGCACGTCCTGAACGGTGGTCTGCGTTCCAGGATCGGCCACCTCCACGGCGGTCGCCGTCGTGGTGACGTGGTCCAGCAGACCGGTGTGGACCTCTCCCGCGCGGAACGCCGGATTGTCGAGCACGTCCAGCAGGAAAGCGCGGTTGGTCTCCACGCCATCCACGCGCGTGGCCGCCAGCGCGGACCGAAGGTTGGCGATGGCGTCATCGCGGGTGGCCCCGCCCGCAATCACCTTGGCGATCATGGGATCGTAGTACGGCGTCACCTCCGTTCCTGTCTCCACCCAGCTCTCCACCCGCACCTCCTCAGGAAACGAAACCTGGGTGATGAGGCCGCAGCTGGGCTGAAACCCGCGCGCCGGATCCTCGGCATAAAGGCGCGCCTCCACGGCTGCGCCGGGCAGTGGCCGCGTGATGGCCCTGGCGTGGAAGGTCCCTGTATGCGGATTCTCGACCAGCAGCGTGGCCAACGGCGGCAGATCGCCGCCCGCCAGCCGCACCATCCATTCCACGAGATCGACGCCCGTGACCTCCTCGGTGATGCCGTGCTCCACCTGAATGCGGGTGTTGACCTCCAGGAAGTAGAAGCGGCCCGTCGCCGCGTCCATCACGAATTCGACCGTGCCCGCCGAGCGATACCGTGCCGCCCGTCCCAGGCTCACCGCCGCGGCCGCCAGCTCCCGCCGCACCCCCACCCCCAGACCGGGCGCCGGCGTCTCCTCGAGCACCTTCTGGTTGCGCCGTTGCACCGAACAGTCACGTTCGCCGAGCGCCAGGATCTCTCCAGCGCCGTCGCCGAAGATCTGCACCTCGACGTGCCGGGCCCGCGCCACCAGCTTCTCCAGGTACAGCCCGGCGTCCTTGAAGTTGGTCCGCGCCAGACGGGCCACCGTCTCGTAGCCGTCCGCCAGCTCGGCAGCCGAGGCGCACCGGCGCATGCCGATGCCGCCTCCGCCCGCCGTGCTCTTCAACATCACCGGGAAGCCGATGCGGGCAGCTTCACGCTGCGCCTCGTCCAGATTGGAAAGCAAGCCGGTGCCGGGCAACAAGGGCACGCCGCTCGCCTCGGCCATGGCGCGCGCGGTGTGCTTCAGGCCGAACTCACGCATCTGTCGTGGGGTGGGACCGATGAAGACGAGCCCCTCCTCCTCGCAGCGAGCGGCGAAGTCGGCGTTCTCGCTGAGAAACCCATAACCCGGATGAACGGCCTCCGCCCCCGTGGCCCGCGCCGCCGCTATGATGGCGTCGCCGCGCAGATAGCTCTCCGCCGCCGGCGGCGGTCCCAGCCGCACGGCGCTGTCCGCCTGCAACACGTGGGGGGCGTAGCGGTCGGCATCTGAATACACCACGACGGGCGCGATACCCATGCGGCGCAGCGTGCGCAGGATTCGAACGGCGATGGCGCCGCGATTGGCGATCAGGACCTTACGAAACGCCACTAAGTGGCCTTAACCGAGCAAGAACTTGGAGAATGAAGCAAGTTTTCATGCGACCGCAGCGCCAATCCAAGCACCGGGAGGCGCGGCTTTGCCGCGCCGGGCGAGGCCGGGTTGGCGGCAAGAGGGTGGGCCCGCGGGAGGGCTGGCCCTCCCGCGAGCGCCGAAGGCACGTTAGCGTTCCAGATCAACAGCCGCACCGGCGTGGGGTTGTAGGCGTTGCATGGGTTGTTGAGCTGCGGGCAGTTCGAGATCAGCGCCAGCACGTCCATCTCCGCGCGCAGCTCCACATACCGCCCGGCGCCGGACACCCCGTCGGCGAACGACAGCCCGCCCGCCGGCGTGACCGGAA
>JBDSME010000447.1:0-3086 GCA_039916065.1 Polyangia bacterium | reverse complement strand
GCACCTCGCCTTTGTCATCCCAGGCAACGACAGACGGCGTCAGCCGGCCGCCTTCCTCGTTCGCGATAACCTTGGGCTCCTTGCCCTCCATGATCGCGACGACCGAGTTCGTGGTCCCGAGGTCGATTCCGATGATCTTACCCATGTTCAGTTTGTCCTTTTTGGAAATGTCCCGGACACTTTCCGCATCCGCGCGATGACGACAGTAAACACCCCGCACGTGGCGTCAAGCCTGCCGCGGGGCCCGTCGAGCAAGCCCGTTATTCACAACCGATGCGACTGAAACGCGTCGCCGTCAACCGCCGGTCTTCTAAGGACAGACGCGCTGGCAAATGGGGACACCCAGAGCGGAGGAACAACAGATAGGGGTGGTCCGGTCGCAATCGCCATTGGTCCGGCAGACCACGTATTGGCCGGCGCCGTTGCAGGCCGCGCGAGTGGAGCAGTGACTTCCCAATGCCAGACCGCTGCCGGCTCCCTGCTGCGCCTGCAGACCGAAGCAGCAAGTCCCCGCGGAACAATCCGCGGGCTCGTCGCACGCCAAAGGAATCCCGCTGCACGACGCTCCGGCCGGAATACAGCGCGCCCCCACCGCCCCGATGGCAATGCTGACGCAACATGACTGGGTCCCGGTGTCGCAGGACTCGTTGCCACAGGGCAGTGTCCCCGGCGTGGGCGGTGGCAGGTCCGGGCCTTGTGCGTCGAGGCGCGCGGCGTCAACGGGGCTGGCGTCAACGGGGCTGGCGTCACCCGGTGGAACGTCAGCGGCTTGGAGGTCCAATGCGGCATCGCTGGTTCCCCCGTCGGAACCGGCCGCGGCCCCGGCGCCGCCCGTGCCCTTGACTCCTCCCGTTCCGGTAACGCCTCCACTTCCGCGCACGCCGCCGGTGCCAAAGGGGCCGCCGCCGGTTCCGGTTCGCCCGCCAGAAGCGACGCCACCGTCAGTGCCCCCTGCCCCACCGACAAGATCAAGATTCGTACGGCCGCACGCCGCGGCCAGCAACATCGAGCCCAGCAGCGCCAGACGGAGGGGCGGCTTCAGCGAACGCATTTGACCCGCGCGGAGGTGGCCGAAGATTGCGTGAATCCATCCAGGAAATTGATGACCCAGGGGTTGTGCGCGGTGGCCGGTTGACTGTTGAACAGCGACGACGACCAGTAGGGGACGTTCGCCGGCGTGTCCGGGAAGGTCGCGGTGTCAATGGCCGGTGAGACTCTGGTGATGGGCGGGGTCTCGTTCACCAGCGTCGAGAGCTCCTTGATGCTGGGCAGGCGCCAGACGTGTCCGTTCAAGGACAGCGCCGCGCAAACGTCAGCCGCGTCGCCAAACGGGACGGCGGCGGCCGCGCTGGCCTGCTGCCAGACCAGGCCGGTCAGGTTGTCCTGCACCTCCCCGGGCGCTACCTGGGTATAGAGCGTGGGCAGCGGACCGGGGCCGATGTTCGATGAGACGCAGCGGGCGAACTCCGCCTGGGTGCGGTCGCCCGCGTTGCTGGTCAGGCCTTCGTAGAAGTTCACGATCCACGAATATTGGGGCTTGGTGGCGATCTGCGAGACCACCCACGGCGAGGTGGTCCAGTGATACTTTCCGCCGGGCGTCCCGGGGAACGCGGTGGCGTTCAGCGCCGGGCTGGTGCGCGTGAAATCGACTATCGACAGCAGCTCGATGCGCGTGGGCAGGCGCCAGGTGCGGCCGGCCAGGTCCAGGTTGGCGCAGTAACTCTTGGCGGCTTCCCAGGCGAAGGCCTGCGTGGCGGTGACCGCCTTTTGCCAGATGAGCCCCGTCACGTTGTCCTTCACCGTGCCGTCGCCGAGGTCGGTGTAACTGGCGGGATGAGGCAGGCCGGAGCTGGCGGGGTTGGGCATGGGCCAGCAAGCGTAGCTGTACGGAATGCCGATGGCGGGGGCGCACCCGCGAATCGCGGAACCGCCGGAACCGCCGGGCGCGGCTCCCGTTCCTCCCCCCGTGCCGACGGCGCCGCCGCTGCCCGTCTCCCCACCACTTCCGGCCGCGCCGGTTGTGCCGCCCGTCTGCATGCCGCCGTCGCCGCCTCTCTCCGACGTCCCGCCTGTGGCCAGGCCTCGCCCACCGGTGGCCCCCTCCCCCCGTCCACCGCTCCCCGACCTATCGCCGCCCGGCGCCGTGCCCGAAGAACCTCCGGGTGCACAGGCCAGGACCCCCGAAAGAGTCAACACGGAGCCCGTGACCAGCCACGGCCGTTCAAAAGACCGACTCGAAAAAGGTGATCCCATGGATGGAAATCGGTGTCCGTGACAATGCCCCCCCATCACGTGCATCTGCCGGACCGCGGCAAGGGGCTCATCTCCTGAGAGTTTACGTCCCTGTTCGCACCATAGGTATCTTCTTGAGGTTTCAGCATGCGCGACGCGCGCGCGACCAGCGCCCCCTATTGCGGTGTCTAACTTACCTAACCGTATACGCGCTGATTCGAAGCACCGCGTTGATCATTTAGTATGATCGTAGACTTATTCGACCAACAATTCCCAAGTGGCGGCTGAAACTGGTGATGTAGGTTTCGTGCGTTGTCCCGGTTAGAGCTACCGCTGGCCAGTGCAGTTACTTTAGTGTCCCAGGTTTCGCGAGGTGGGCGGGCCCGTTTTGTTTGAAGAGCAAATGGGACCTGAACCCTTGTGACAATTCGAGGAGGTCTCAGCATGAGTTCACACCATCCCCACCTCGCGGCGCCTCGAACAGGGTGGGGGGTTGAGTTCTTTTGCGGGATGGTCCTTCTGGCGCTCGTCGGCGCTGGCTGCACGGCGAATCTCGCGCCGGCGGCGGCCGGGGCCGGGGGAAATGCGCCTCCCCCGAATGGAAAGGCGGGTAGCGGCGGCACCGGTGCCGGGGTTGCCCCCTCCGCCACCCCTGACGGCGGGACGGTCACCGGCACCGGCACCGGTGGCGGTGCCGTGTCCTCATCCTGCGACGCCTTGACTAGCCGGCGGGTACGGCGTCTGTCCATTCGTGAGTACGCCAACGTGGTGTCGGACCTGCTCGGCACCGCGGCGAGGGCTTCGGTGCTCTCCTCGCTGCAGCCCGAGAACCTCCTGGACGGATTCGACAACCA
>JBDSME010000446.1:0-4222 GCA_039916065.1 Polyangia bacterium | reverse complement strand
GCGGCAACGCCGTCCATCTCAACGTCCCCCAGGCAGACCATCGTTCTGCCTGAGATCACCGCGTCGCTCTGGGGAGGCACCCTCGGCATGCGCGGGAACCTGGCGCTCGGCAAAGGCCTTGACGTCGATCTGCGGCTCGACGGCCGCAACATCTCAGCCGAACGTGTGCTGGGCTCGCGGTTTGTGCAAGGGACGCTTTCGTTCCAGGCGCGTGTTCAGGGCACCCCCGCGCTGCTCGCCGCGCGCGTACGTCCGGCGCGCGCGGCGAATCTGCGGCTGTTCGGCGAACGTTTTGTGCTGCCCGCCAGTTTCGCCTTCCGCCTGGCACCCGCTGACGGAGCCTTGACGCTGCCTGTGCTGCGGCTCACCGGGGCCCGCGGAGGGCAAATGGACCTCGGCGGAAGGATCAGCTTCGCCGGCCTTGACCTGTCCGTCGAGGTGCGACGGTTTCCCTTCGCAGCGTTGCCGGCCTTTGCCGGTGTTGATCTGCCGCTGGCGGGCATGCTGACCGGGCAGGTACGACTGACCGGCGGTGGCAGCTCGCCCGCTCCGCTGGCGGCGACCGGCGCGTTGACCCTGGGCGAGGTCACCTTTCAGGGGCGTTCGCTGGGCGGAAGCTCCCTGGTGATCTCTTCGGGACCGGGCGGAGCGCTGCGGGCGCGCGGGCAGCTCGTGGAAGGAATAATGCTGGATGGCTCGCTAACCCCCGCGCCGCGTGGCCTCTCCGGTGTGGCGACGCTGGGGCTGCATCAATTTCGCCTTGATCCTTTTCTGCAGGACCTGCCGGGCGGATTGAAAGCGGCCGGGTTGATCACCGGCACCGCCACGGTGCGCCTGGGTCCAGACATGCCCCCGGCCATCGACGCCCGCCTGAGCGCCCTGGCGCTGACCCTCACGGCGACACCAGCGAAACCGGCTGAGAAGTCGGCAAGGAAGCCGGGCGCTTTGGCGACACACAGCATCGAGCTGCAGGCACGTCAGGAGGTGGTGATGTTCGCGCAGCCCGGACGGGCAACCTACCGGCTCGATGAGGCGCGGTTCGAGGGCAACGCGGGATGGCTGGAGCTCGGCGGTGAGTCCCGGCGCGGTCAAACGCGAGGAACCATCCGAGGGCGCCTGGATCTGGCGGCCTTTTCACGCGTCGCCGCCGACCTGCCCGGGACACGCGACTGGGGACAAGACTTCGAGCAAGACCTCTTCAGAAACCTTTCCGGCACAATGGACCTTGATCTCAAGGGAAAGGCCCTGCCAGACCACGCCACTCCCCTGGTGACCGGCAGCGTGGGGATCTCCGCCCAGACGAACCTGCGCGTTGCCGATCTTTCGTGGAGCCTGCGAACCGCGGCGGGGCGGGTTGACCTCGAGGGGCGCCGCGCGACGATCAGTCTACCGGTGACGATGACGGTCCAGAATGCAAATGGCGGGGGCGGGGGAAAATCACCGACCGCCAAGGCGCGCCTTACCGGAGGCTGTGCCTGGCCGCCGACGGAGGGGGGTGACGTTCAGCTGACCATCGACCTGGCCGGAGATGTGGACGCGGGCGTGCTGGCCCGGGTGGCGCCCGCCTACGTCCGGGAGGCCACCGGTCTGGCGCGCGTCAGCGCCCGGTTGCGCGGCACCGCCACGGCGCCGCGCCTCACGGCCCGGGCCAGCCTGGCAGGAATCACCTTCACACGACCGGGCCTGCTGCCCGAGCCCGTCCGCATCCTGACCGGACAACTCGACGCCGACCAGCAAATGGTGATGCTTCGGGATTTTGAGGCGCAGATCGGGCGGCGACCAGCGCACGTGACCATCGGCGCCACCAGCGACACTCCCCCGGCGGTCGTGCGTTTCCCGCCGTATCAACCGGGAACTCCGACGGAGGTGGACATCCCGGTTCAGGCTCAGGGCGTCTCGTTCTCGGCGCGAACAGCGGTGATCGACGATACGCGCTTCGCGTTGCGCATTCGTGGTCAGCCGGGCCGCTCCCTGCATCTGACAGGCGACGTCGAGCTAGTAAAAGCGCGCGTCGGCTCCCGGCCCGGCAAAGGCTTGAACGCCAGTACTTCCAGGACCCCGGCGTGGCTCAACAGCCCCGACATTCAGAACATGCCACTCGATCTCCACCTGCACTCGCGCGGCGGCGCCGTCACCGTCGATGTGCCCTATGCCCCTGATGTACGCGTGGACGTCGACTACCACGTCCGCGGCACACCGCGACGGGTCGAGCTTTCGGGTGACGTACATGCGACCGGTATCTACAACGCCCTGGCTCTATCCCTGTACCGTCTGTTTCAGTAGCGGGCGCCCCACCGCCGAGACAACCGCCGCCCACTTGTGGGATAGTGGGCGCATGCTTGATTCCAGTCTGATCCTGGCCGTCATCGGCTCCGGCACGATGGGAGAAGCGATCGTGCGCGGCCTGTTGCGCTCCGGAAAGCTTCGACCCGAGCAGATCTACGCCACCGATCGCCGCAGCGAGGTGACCGCCGCCATGCGCTTGCAACACAGCGTGCGCACCGGCACCAGCAATCAGGAGGCATGCCAGGACGCCGACGTGATCCTGCTGGCGGTCAAGCCCCACGAGGTGGCGGCCGTGGTGGACAGCGACGTGATGCGAAAGGTCCTGGCCGGCAAGCTGGTCATCAGCATCGCGGCCGGCGTGCGGCTGGCTCAGCTCTCGGCCTGGTTGCCCGGCAGCGCCGTCATTCGCGCCATGCCAAACACCCCCTGTCTCATCGGCGAAGGCATGACCGTCATCGCGCGCGGCGCGTCCGTGACGGACGCCCAGGCCAGCGTGGCCATGGATGTCTTTCGCGCGGTGGGGCGCTGCCTGGAGACCGAGGACAAGTTGATGGATGCGGTCACCAGCCTGAACGGCAGTGGTCCGGCCTTCGCTTATGTCTTCCTGGAGGCCATGTGCGATGGGGCGGTCCGCATGGGGTTGCGGCGCGACGCCGCCATGGAGATCGCCGCGCAGATGTTTCAGGGTGCTGCCCGCATGGTGCTGCAGACCGGACAGCACCCCGCCGCACTCAAGGACCAGGTCACCACCCCTGCCGGATGCACCATCGCCGGCCTGTTGACCATGGAAGATGGACGCATTCGCTCGGTGATCGCGCGCGCCGTCGAAGAAGCGGCCATCGTGGCTGGCAAGCTCGGACAGAGCTGAGGCGGGACGTTTAGTGCCGGCCGGCGCAGCTGATCACGAACTCCACGGCCTTGCGGTCCGTGCCAAAGCGGTAGGTATCATTGGGTAGGCCTTCGATGACTGTCTCGAAGCGCGTCACCAGGGACGGACAATCGCTGCGCCCCGCCCCTTCGAAATGCACGGTGGTGAAGGCCATGCGCTTGTCGGGAAGCCAGGCGGCGCTGCCGCTGGCCTTCAGTCCACACAGGTGAGTGGCCCACCAGACCGCCCGCACGTAGCAATCACCACCGACCACCAACGACTCGGGCACGCCCCCTTCCCGACGCGCCTGGGGACCGCCCGTCGACACGAACAACAGATCAGGCGAGGCGTGGGGGGGATTGGGATAGAAGGGCCTTGTCTCCAGCAACCGCGTTCGCAACACCGGATTGGAGCGACCGCTGACGAGCGCGGCGGTTTCGGCGGTATCGGCGGTTTCGGAATGCCGGCAGCCGCAAATCAGCGCGACCAGAACGGATAAGAGGACGGATAAGGCGACGAGCATTGGCGCGGGCGCCCGTGTTGCCATGACCAGATTCTATCCCATCCCGCCGCCTGCTCGCGGCGCTCGCCCGCTATGGCGACGCAGGGGCGTTGTCGGATGGTACGGCGGGAGGCGTCACCGCGGTGCCGGGAGGCACCTCCAACTCGGCCCAGTTACCGTCCCCCAGGTCACGGAAATCATGCGACACATGATTCCAATCCTCAACCGACAGGTCGATCCGCTGGTCTGTCCCCATGGACAGACCAGGCGCGCCGAAACCTTTGAAGGACTCCAGGGCCGTAACTGTCCAGGATGCCGACGGAGCCTCGGCTCTGACGGTTGGTACTTCGGCGGGTTGCCCTCCCGTGGCGCGCCAATGTCGAGGCACGTAGTCGTTGGTCAGGGCTGTCAGGTCGAAGCGCGCCGCCCCGTTGGCCAAGAGCACCGGATCGGTGATGACCACCACGTCCAGGGACTCCGTGGTCCAGTCGGTCCCCAGCAGGCCCCCGTTCACCGCATGCATCAAGCGACTGCGCGGGTCGCGAAAGAACAGGTCATACGTTCCG
>JBDSME010000445.1:0-4808 GCA_039916065.1 Polyangia bacterium | reverse complement strand
CGTCGCCGCGTCTCGAAGCGCACGCGCAGACCTCGCACCCCCATCGCCGCGACCGCGTCGATCACCACCCTGGGGGGGACCCCCGCGTCCACCAGCGCCGCCACCGTCATGTCTCCGGCGATGCCCGATACCGGGTCGAGGTGAAGGTGCAGCCCCTGCAGGGATTTCATTCGCTGTTCACTTTTTTTCACGAGGGTTATTTTCTGGAGCCAGAGTATCGGCGCGGGCCGGCGATGACACCGCCGGTCGGCGGTTGAGTAGCGCCGCCATGTGACCGGCACCGAATCCGTTGTCGATGTTCACCACGGCCACGCCCCCAGCGCACGAGTTCAGCATCGACAACAACGCGGCGACTCCGCCCAGGCTGGCTCCGTAACCCACGCTGGTGGGGACGGCGATCACCGGCTTGGCGAACAGACCGGCCACCACGCTGGGCAGCGCGCCCTCCATCCCGGCCACCACGATCAAGATGTCCGCCAGGTCGATGCGCGCACGCTGCGCCACCAGACGGTGAATGCCCGCCACGCCGACGTCGAAGATGCGGTCCACGCGATTGCCCGCCAGTTCGGCGGTCAAGGCGGCCTCTTCGGCCACCGGAATATCCGACGTGCCGGCGCTGAGCACCGCTATCACCCCGCGCGCCGGATCGACTGCCGGCAGCGTTCCGACCACGATGCACTTCGGGATCGCGAAATGCTGGACGCGCACCCCGGCGGCGGCGAGCTGCGACACCACCACCGGCGCCACCTCGGGCGCCACCCGCGTCGCCAGCACCGTCGAGCCGCCGCGCGCCAGCTCGGTCAGGATCGCCACGATCTGTTCGCCGGTCTTGCCCTGGCCGAACACCACCTCTGGAAACCCCGTACGCAGGTGACGGTGGGTGTCAGCTCGCGCGAATCCAAGGTCACGAAACGGCAAGGCGCGCAATTCCGACACGGCGTCATCGACGGTGGTCTGCCCTTGGCTGACGTCGACCAGCAGCTGCTTCAACCGTTCGGGATCCATCGATTCAGGTTACCTCAGGAGCTATCCACATGGCGCGCGGGGCCGCGGAAGAGGCCCCCACCCCCGTCAAGCAAGCGCCAGAATGACGTCGTCGTCCTCGTCGACGAATCCCACTCCGTCGCGCTGAGCCAGACCATCGGCACGCTCGGCGCACAGGGTGGTGATGCATTCGGCCGCCTGCTCCGCGGTGGGGCCGGAGCCCTTCGAGGGAAACTCCACCACCAGCACGGCCCGCGTCGAGGCCAGGTGCTCCAGAACGCGCTCTCGCCCGGCGGAGGCCGGCAATTCCGCCACGTCGTCGACAAAGTCCGTCACGGCGTCCCTCATGGCGTCATGACCCAGGGGGCGGCTTGGCCCCAGGCACTTCAAATACAGCAGCGTCTCTTCGGCGGCGCCTCCGAGCACCAGGTGAACCTCGCCCCAGTAACAAGAAAGCAAATCGTCCGCCGACGAACGGGCCTGGGATGCCCCACCAAGTATCTGAGCCTGGTGCCCGCTTTGTCGCAAACACACCAGCACCTCGGACAGGCTGGGCAACTCAGGAACACGACAGAAGGTGCGGTGGCTGAAGGGCATCAGAGTATCGAAATGGTCGGAATTCGCTCCCGGGGGGCGTGAGGACGGAGGGCGAAGGAAGGGTATATGACGAAGCCGCTGATGTCGCTCGAAGGCGGGGGCACGGGGAAGGGCGTCAACAAGCGCGCGCAGCTACCGGCCAGAGCCCCCCCCCGCGGCGGTTGCCCCTGGACGCGGCGGTAGCATTCCTCGGCGGGTGGCAGGAAATTCCCCATTAATAACACGGCGAGCGGATTCTGTTTTGGCCTCCCCATCGCCCGTCGTGTACAAAACGTGTTTAATTTGACGTTGGTTCCATGACGCTCCAGGCGCGATACACCATTCTGCGGAAGGTTGCGGACGGCGGCACGGCAGAGATCTTCCTCGCCACGCAACACGGTGCCCATAGTTTCGAAAAGCTGGTGATCCTCAAGCGGATTTTTCCGGCGTTCTACGCGGACCCCCAGTTCCGCGACATGCTGATCGACGAGGCGCACATCGCCATGAGCCTCAACCACAGCAACATCGTACATGTGCTGGACCTGGGCGAGACAGACGGCCAGTACGTCCTGGCGCTGGAGCTGGTGGATGGCTGGAGCCTGGACGCAATATTGCGAAGGTCGCGCGCGCTCAAGACGTCGGTTCCGCCTCCTCTGGCGCTGTACATGACCGCCGAGGTCTGCCGCGCCCTGGCCTACGCCCATGCCAAGGTGGGAGCGGACGGCAATCCCCTGGGCATCGTCCATCGTGACATCAGCCCGCACAACGTCCTGCTCAGCGAGCAGGGCGAGGTGAAGCTCACAGACTTCGGTATCGCCAAGGCCCACAACCGCCGCGAGAGCAGCCTGGGCAACGTCATCAAGGGGAAGATCGCGTACATGTCTCCAGAGCAAGCCTCCGGGGCGATCATCGACGCCCGATCCGATCTGTTCTCGGTGGGTACGATGCTGTACGTGATGGTTTGTCGTCAGTATCCGTTCGACGCGCCCACCGATCTGGAGATGCTGCTGAGGGTGAAGGCCGGCGCGTACGAGCCGCCCGAGAAGGCGATGCCCGGGCTGAATCCGGAGCTCTACCGCGTGATCAGGCGCGCCCTGTCGAAGGCCCCGGACGAGCGGTACCAGCGCGCCGAGGAAATGTTGATGGATGTTGAGCAGGTGATGCGGGTGGCCTTCCGCGCCGTTGGTCAGACGGAATTGAAACGCTGGCTGAAGGACCTGTCGATGCGCGACGGCGGCGTCCCTCTGACACGGACCCCGACGCCCCCCAGCTCAGGTGTGCGGCTGGATGGAGAGACCCTGGAACTGAAAGGCGGGGGCACCCTCAGAGGCGTTATCCCGACGGTGTCATTGCCGCCACCGGTATCGAGCCGTACCGTGGGCACGCTCCCGACCGGTACCGGGTCGACGCAGGTGGGAACGCCACGGCCTCCGCCCCCCACCGCGGCCCTGCAAGTCGGCAAGAATGTCGGCAAAAATGACGGCAAAAATGACGGCAAGAACATGGGCAAGGAGGAGACGACGGACGACTCAGCTTCATTCTTTGAGGAAGCGGTTGAGCTGACCCCCACCCCGGAGCCGGCCGCCGTTCATGAGCGGCAAGGGGCGGCTCATGTGCTTCCGTCGGGCACGCCACACCCGGCTCGAATCGACGCGAAGTCCGAGCCCATTCATCGAGGTCACTCCACGGATTTCACCGTCGCGGCCGACGACAGGCCTGAGGCCGCGGTCACCGTGCCGAGCCTGCGTCGGTCTGGCACGTTTGACCTTCCCCCGTCAACGCCGCGCAAATCTTCCTCCTGGGTGGCCGAGGCGGTGCTGGCGGCGGCGCAACGCGCTGGCACCACCCCACCCCCACCGATCGCGGGCAAGGTTGTGCCGCCGCCTCCGGTCTCCAGCGACATCGCCATCTCACCTTCGCCTGCTGGCACCGTGACCACCCGGGCGCCGGAGAGCGATTCGGCCCCGATACCAGTTCCCCCGCGCCGAACACTGTTCGTCGGAGCCGGGCTCGGTATCGTGGCGGTGCTGATCATCGGCCTGTCCGCCCGGCGGTGCGGTGGTGGCACCACGCAGGTCGAGCGAAAGCTGGCGAGCCCACCCGCGACCGCGACCAGCAAGCCGGCCGCGGCCACACCCGCTCCCGCCCCGCCGAAGCCGGCCGCTGTCGCTACCGCCCCCAGCGCCGCCCCCGCGGCGGCGCTAGCGCCGTCGGACAGGGCTCCGCCGGCCGACAACGTCCGCACGAGCGTCGTCGGGGCAGCCCCCCCACCGACAGCCGCGCCGGTCCCCGGGACGGGCGGCACCACCGCCGCCCCGGAGCATCCTCGACCTCCTCCGCCGCGAGGCACGGCCGACAACGCTTCCCCTGCCCCTCTTCCCACGGAGGTCAAGACGGAGGTCGGAACTGAGCGCGTCGCGGGAAACGCGCCTGTCGGCGGTGGTCGCGATGGCGACGCGACCAACACCACGGCGCCCGTCGAGAAGGTGATGGTCTTGCTGTCGAGCAATCCGCCCGGGGCTCAGGTGAGTACCGCGCGGCGCCAGCTCGGAGTGACGCCGGTGTCAGTAAAACTGAAGGTCGGACGCAACTACGCCCTGGTGTTCGCGCGCGAGGGTTACCATCCGCTGACCAAGCAATTTCGCGTCCCCGCATTCCCCGACCAGGAGGTGGTGGCGGTGCTTCGCCGTTACCCGGCGGCGCAAACCGTGCCGTCGAACGTCCCGGTCGCGCCGCCAACTCCGGCGAAGCCGGAGCGCAACTGGCTACAGCGGATGTTCACTCCTTAACGCAGTCCGCTGTGACGTTCGCCACACCGTTATCGACGAACGCGCGGGTTCGCGGGCGCGCTGGTGCGTCGCGAATCCGTGCCGCGGTGCCACATCGAGGTTACGTTCTGCCGCCGGCGAACCGATAGATCATACTGAGCATGTGCTCTCGTGGTGCCGGTAGGACCGGGGCCGCCGCGGGTGAGGCGTGGAACCCTTTGCGAGGTTTCCATCTTGCATGACGTCAGCTTTCAGGAGGTCTCCGATGTCAATTGGTGGTGAAGTTGGATCGTGTTCGGTGGCTGAGGTGATGGGCACCGAAATGTTCACCGTGACTCCCGAGACGGCGGTGTCGTCAGCCCGGCGCCTGGTGCAGGAGAACGATGTCCACCACATGCTGGTGCTCGACAACGGCACCCTGGCGGGGATTGTCTGCCGCGACGATCTCCGCTTCGCGGACCGGGACGCGCGCATCGGGGA
>JBDSME010000444.1:0-5513 GCA_039916065.1 Polyangia bacterium | reverse complement strand
GGGCTGAGGCCCCCGCCGCCGGATGCGCGGCGGTTCGCGCGGAGCCGCTGCCAGTGGCGCCCGCGCCGGTGTCCACGCTGGTCACCGTCAGGGTGACCGGCACCCCGCCGGCGGGCGTGTAGTCGGGATGCACGGCACGCACCCGCACCGATGGTGACTGGTGCCGCCGATACTCCGCGCGATCGAGATCAATGTGCAGCAAGGTCAACGCGGGGTCACGCACCAGCCACCGAATGGCGTTCTCCCAGAATCGCTGGAAGGCCCTGCCGTCGTCCCCTTCGCCGGCGGCGACCATGCCCCAGTGCCAGGCGGTGTCGGTCATCAGCGCCAGGCTGCGCCCCTTCCCCGGTTCCGCCACCGCCAGCAGGGGAGCCGGTTTGCCCCCCTCCACGCGCGCCGTGGGATGCACCAGCAAGGGGACCGCCCCCGGCCGCAGCCGCTGCACCGTGTTCAATCCTTCCAGCGCCGGCAGCTTGCCCCAACGCGCCTCGTTCTCGCGCGCATCAAGCAGCAGGGACGTGATGGGGTGCCCCTTGCCTTCGTTGGTCAGCTTCGGCTTGAAGGCGTCGCCCGACATCGCCGCCGCAAGCGCGGCCGCGGCGGCTTCAGACCGCGCGGTGGGGACGTCCACCGGCAAGATTTCCTGCAGCGGCGTCTGGGCGTACCCGCCGGCGCCGAACGACAGGTCACCGCCAATCATGGCGAAGGCGCCACCCTGCTCCACGTACTCACGGATTCCCGCCAGATATGGCTCCACGCCGTAGGGCGCGTAGTTGAAGTTCTGGAAGATGACCAGGTCAAACGAGTGGAGCTGATCCTCGAAGATTTCGTAGGTGGGGAACGGGATCAGCGACAGCTCGTTGCGGTTCCAGGGCTGCTCGTCCGTCTCGGTGCGCAGGATGAAGAACGACACCAGGTCGACGTTGGGATCACGACGCAGCATGGCCCGCAAGAATCGTTCGTCCCACGAGGGGCGCCCGCAGACGTGCAGCACGCGGATGCGATCCCGGATCACCTTCACCGTGAAAAGCTGGGCGTTGTTGCTGGCCAGCGCCTCGCCCGCCAGCACGGGCGTGGCGATCTGGAAGACGAAGGTTCCGGGGTGATCGGGCACCCAGTCAAACGAGATCTTCTCCTCTGACGATCCCCCGCGCAGCACCACGGCCCGGGTGGCCATGGGACGGCCGTCGCGGGTGACGGTGACGTCGATCTGCCGATCGGGCAAGCCGTTCTGCCGCACCATCGCTTCGATGGTCACCGGTGTGCGCACGAAGGCGAACTCATCCGCCATCACCGCCGCCACCGACAAATCGCGCAAGGCCTTTTCTCCCACCGCCACCGCGTGGACGGGCGCGTCCAGGTTGGCGATCACGCTCCTGGTCTGGGCATCCAGGGGGCCGTGGCCGATGCGACCGGTGTCGATGCCGTCGGACAGCAACACCACCGCACCCAGATCATGTCCGGCGTATCGGGCACCGAGCTCCGCCAGGGCCTCGCCGATGCGGGTGGCGTCGGCAGCGGGCGGGTTCCGCAACCCGTCCAGCGACGAGGGCACCAGCCCTTCGCCGAAGGTGTACAGATCCACACGATGTCCCTCCCGTTCCCAGCGCGCGCGCGTCGATCCGGGCCCCGACAGCAGGGCGGCGGCACGCTCGGCGCGAGAAGGACCCCCATCCGGCGGACGCACGTCCATGGAGCGCGATCCGTCGACCAGCACCGCCACCCGATTGGGGACGCGCACGATCTGTCGCAGCTCCAGGGTGGGCTGCAGGGCCACCATCAGGCTGGCGCCCAGCGCCGCCGTCCGCAGCAGCAGCACGGGCACGGCGTTGCGCCGGCGTGAACGGAACACGGTGGCGGCCGACAGCAACAGGGCCACGGCCGCCGCGACGATCAACAAGGTCACCACCCCGTGCGGCAAGCGCGCCCCGATGGTGAAGTGCCAGTCGTTGTATTCAGCCGCGGCGCTGTATTCGGCCGCGGCGCTGTCGGCGCCCGTGGCGCGCCCGTTGAAGAGGTCGAGGAGACGGTTCATCGCTGGCTTTTCACCGCAGGCTTCGCCTGGTGCGCAGGATGTAGTCGATGTGTGCCTGCTCGGACTTGTAGTCGAGACAAAGGGCATACATCACCACGTTCACACCCAGTCGGAAGGCAGCCTCGCGCTGCGAGTCGCCACCCGGGATCACCTCGTGTTCCCAGCGGCCGAAACCATCACGCGCCCAGGCCCCGCCCAGATCATTCTGGGAATAGACGATGGCCAGTCGGCGGTCCCGTTCCACCCCCTCGACGTAAGGTGCCGCCAAGATGCGGCCGGGGGCGCCGGACAGCACGTAGAACGATTTCCACAGCACGTGATCATCCGCGATGCGCGCTGGCAGCTCCCCGGGCAGGAGCTGGGCCAGCAAGTGGCGCACCGATTCGTCAAAGGCACCACCGGCGCGCCCTTCGGCCGAATCGATCAGCAGGAATCCACCGTAGGTGAGATGCCGCCGCAGCCGCGCCAGCTCCCCTTCGGGCGGCAGTGCGAAGCCGCGATCGCCCGACAGCACCAGGAAGGGGTGTCGAAACAGAGCTGCGTCGGCGATGTGTATCTCGGCGATGTCGGACGAAGTGACGATGCTGGTGCGACGCACCAGCTCCCAGGCCAGGCGGCGCAGGGCGCTGGGCCGCGGGTCGGGCAGGCCGGGCAAGATCAGGCGCGCGAAGTGAAACGCCGAATGCTCCGCGGCGGCGTGACCGTCGCGCCCCGGCAACAGCGTTGCGCCCGCCATGGTGGCCGCCGCCGCCAGCAGATCGCGCCGAGAGGGCCCGGCCCCGCCGAGGCGACTGGCCACGCTCGCCGCCGCCCTTTCGCTCGCCCGCGCCATTTCCACTACACTGTCAGTCATATGCGATGGCACGCGGTGGCTCCGGTGGTCCCCACGGCTCTTCTGGCGGCAATCATAGCGGCAATTCCCGTCGCGCGGGCCCAAGGAAACGTCCCCCCGCCAGACAGCGCCACCAGCCCGGCTTCACCGGCCCCGGTGCACGCGCCCGCGCGCCTGGTGGAGGTGGCTCCCGACAGCCCGCAACCACCTCCCGCGCCCCGAATGGTGGCTTCGCTGTCGCACGAGCTGCAGTTTGGTCTGTCCGTGCTCCTGGGCGATGGATACCGGGGCATCTTTCCCTATGACGATCTCATCGACTGCGGCGACGCCAAGGCCAACGACAGTCGTGTCTGCACCAACCGGGCGCCCGTGTTCATCGACCTGCAACCCTCCTTCGGGCTGTCGCGCCGCTGGGATTTTCTGGTCGACCTGCGCTTTGGCTTGACCAGGGACTTCAATACCTACCACCAGTTTTTCGTGATGCCCGGCTTTCGGTACTGGATAGACCCGCAGAGCCAGGTGAAGTTTTTTTCGACGCTTCAACTCGCCTACGATCGTTCGCGGCAAAACAACCGCCCCGGCGCCCCCCACGTCGTCAGTGACACCGACATCGGGTTTCGCAATTCGAATGGTTTGATGGTGGAGGTGATGCGCAACCTGGGCATCTTTTTCCAGTTCGGAGAGACGGTCGGATTCTACCGCTGGCTGAGTTTCACCGTGGACGCCGGCATTGGCGTCCAGGCGCGCGTACCTTGACTGACGGTGCGACAGTGGTGACGCCCGCCCACGGCGACGTGGTATTGCGCGCCGAGGACCTGGCCAAGACCTTTCGCCTGGGGTTCTTTCGGCGGCGCGTCGAGGCGGTGCGGGGGATCTCCTTCACGGTGCGGCGGGGCGAGATCTTCGGTTTCCTGGGACCGAACGGTGCGGGAAAGACCACCACCTTGAAGATGATGATGGGCTTGATCTTCCCGTCCCGCGGGCGCGCCGAGGTGCTGGGGCTGCCGGTGGGCAGTCGCACCGCCAAACGGCGGCTGGGCTACCTCCCCGAGACACCCTATTTCTATGAGTACCTGACTCCCGAGGAATTCCTGGACTTCGCCGGGGCGCTGTCGGACGTGCCTCCGGCCGAGCGGCGCCGCCGCGCCAACCGCCTGATCGCCCGGGTGGGCCTGGAACACGCGCGCGGCCGACCGTTGCGAAAGTTTTCGAAAGGAATGCTGCAGAGGATTGGCATCGCCCAGGCCTTGATGGGAGATCCAGAGCTGGTGGTCCTCGACGAACCCATGACCGGACTCGACCCCATTGGCCGCAAGGACATCCGCGACCTGATCCTTGAGTTGCGCGCCGAGGGCAAGACGGTGTTCTTTTCCACGCACATCCTGCCCGACGTGGAGACGACCTGCGACCGCGTGGCCATCGTGGTGGCCGGCCGGTTGCGCAGCGTGGGCCCGCTGTCGGTGCTGCTGTCGGCGCGGCTGCTGGCGACGGAGGTGGTGCTGCGCCCGCGGTTGCCCCAGGCGGCGTCAGCGCTGGCCGACATGATGGGGGGACTGCCGCCTCTGCCGGCGGGGGCGCGGCACCTGGCGGGCGGGGCGCTGTCCCGCGCCCTGGCATCGACCGACGCGACGGTGTCGGCAGAGGCGGATGGTGAGCCGCAGGACGTGGTGCTGGAGCTCCCCGCGGGCGTCGATGTGGACGACTTTCTTCGCGCCGCGCTCGGCCGCGGCAGCTCGGTGGTGTCGGTGACGCCGCGCCGCGAATCGCTGGAGGACCTGTTCGTGCGTGAGGCAGGAACACCGGAAGATGATGGCGGCCGGGAGGGCGCCGCGGGGGCCAAACGCCCCCTCGCGGCCGGGGGCGCGCCCGCATGAGACGCATCGTCGCCGTCGCTCGCAACACCTTCCGCGAAGCGGCGCGAAACAAGGTGATGTACAGCCTGTTGCTGTTTGCCATCATCCTCATCGTCTCGGCGCTGGCGCTGGGCGAGCTATCGGTTCACGAAGAGCGGCGCATGATTCGCGACGTGGGGCTTTTCGGCATCGACGTGTTCAGCGTGCTCATCGCCATCTTCGTGGGGGTGAACCTGCTGTACAAGGAGCTGTCGCTGAAGACGGTCTACACCATCTTGCCCAAGCCCATCGCGCGCTGGGAGTTCGTTCTGGGGAAATGGGTGGGCGTCATGGCGACGCTGGTGGCGCAGATTGCGGTGATGGGCCTGGTGCTGGCGGCCACGCTGCTGGTGGCCGAAGGTGGAAGTGGTGGCAGTGGTGGCGGCGTTGATGCCATCCTGGATTCTGCGCTGCCCAAGGCGCTGTGGCTGTTCCTGATGAACGTGACCATAGTAACGGCGGTTGCCATGTTGTTCTCCGCGTTCAGCACCCCGTTCCTGTCGGGCCTGTTTTCGCTGGGTGTCTTCCTGGTGGGACGCCAGGTGCCCGATTTGCAGCAGCTCGCCGCCCGCATCGGCGGGACCAGCGGTGACGTGTTGCAGGGCTTGACGCGCTTGCTGCCCAACCTGCACCTCTTCACACCGTCCGGCACCATCGTCGGCGCCGAGCGCGTCTCCGTACACGGTCAGTTCGTCGGCGCAGCGTATCTGGGGAGCGTGACCGCCTACGCCCTGTGCTACGCCGCCCTGGTGCT
>JBDSME010000443.1:0-2529 GCA_039916065.1 Polyangia bacterium | reverse complement strand
GCTTTCATTCATCCCGCCTCGACCGGCGGCGTCCTCTTCGAATTGTGCGCGACCCCAAATGGAGCCCAAGCGTGAGCAGCAAAACCGCCCGCAGATTGACCACCAGCCTTGCCCTCCTGATTCTGGGCGACCCCATCGCCCACGCCCAGATGGGTGGCATGGGCCAACCGGGAGGCGGCATGCCCAACGCCCCCATGGGCCAGCAACCCAAGGACGAAGGCCCCGCTCAGCAGGCGCCCGAGGAGCCGGGACAGCCCAGCGACCTCGAGCCCATCGGTGGATACGCCGATCAGAACCGGCGCCGCGCGCAGCTCTTCGAGATCGACGGCTATTTCCGGTTGCGCACCGACTATATGCACAACTTCAACCTGGGGCAGGGCTACACCAACCAGTCCGATCCCACCGGCGCTTCCCCGTCCGCGGGTGGCCTGCCGCCGTTTCCGCAACCCACTGACTGCGCCGTCCCCACGGGGACGGTGGGACCCAACCTCAACGGCAACGGCCCCAATCTGGCGGCCGGCTGCGGACACAAGGATATTTCCACCGCCACCACACGGTTGCGCCTGGAGCCGACCTTGAACATCACCGATCAGGTGCGGGTGCGCTCGCAGATCGACGTCCTCGACAACACCATCATGGGATCGACGCCGGACAGCCTGGTGAACGTTGGGGGCGCGTCCACCTTCTCCCCTCAGGCGCCCATTCCCTTTCTTTACAACACCCAGGAACCGCCGGAAATCGGCATGAACGGCTATTCCTCCAGCATCCGCGCCAAGCGCGCCTGGGCAGAGGTGGACACGGAGTTCGGCTCGCTGCGGTTCGGGCGCATGCCCTGGCACTTCGGGCGCGGTATGTCCTTCAACGATGGCAACTGCATGGACTGCAACGGCGGAACCACAGTCGACCGCATCGCCCTGCTGACGGAGGTCTATGGTCACCAGCTCACGCTGGCCCTCGACTACGGCGCGCAAGGGCTGACCTCCAACCAGCAGCAGCTGGGACGCCTCACGGCGCCGCCCAGCGCGTCGGCCACCATGACCTACGGCCAGCAGCAGCAGCCCGGCAGGGTGAACGCCGATGGCTCGCCCATCGATCTTGGTCAGGACGATGACGTGTTCGAGTACATGTTCGCCATCACCAACATCGACAATCCCATCAAGCTGCGCGAGCGGGTAGACCGAGGGGATGCGGTCCTGAACTACGGGTTGCAGATGGTTTACCGCTCGCAGCAGAGCTCGGCGACCACCGACGTTTGCGCGGGGGCCTCGCCTCCTCCCGCTTGCACCATGGATACCTCGATGGTGCCGATTGAACCGGTGAACGCGGTGCTGTTTCAGCCAAGCCTGTGGGCGAAGCTCTACTACCGGGCGCTCACTGTGGAGTTCGAAGGCACCACCATCCTGGGCAAGATGGATCGCGGCGGCCTGCTGTTGGCGCCGAATGAGGAGCCGAAGTCGGCCACCTTCCGGCAGTTCGGGGGCGTGTTGGCCAGTGAGCTGCACCTTTATCGCGACGCCTTCTTCGTGGGGTTCGAATTGGGCGGCGCCAGCGGCGATCAGGCGGAGAACACCCAGGGCTATCTCAACTACCGCTGGCGCTCGGTGCGCCAGCCCGTGGGCGATCACAGCATCCGCGACTTCAAGTTCTCCCCGGAATATCACATCGATTCGATCCTGTTCCGCAACATCCTGGGGACGGTCACCAACGCCCTCTACGTCAAGCCGGCCATCGCCTACTGGTTCGACCTGCAGGAGAGCCGGCAGCTCGGACTGTCGGGCAGCTTCGTGTACAGCTTGGCGCAGGTCCCCGTCTCCACGCCGGGGAACGCCCTCGGCTACGGTCTGGAAATGAACGTCGGCCTGAACTACCGCAACAGCGCCGAAGGCTTCTACGCCGGCATGACCTGGGGCGTGCTGTGGCCGTTCGGGGCGCTGGAGCGGCCGGCTGCTATCTTCGCGGACGCGGCGTCCGACGCCAGCGCCGCGCAGGTCCTGCGCGGGTTCCTGGGCGTGAAGTTCTAGCGCGGCTCCGCACGTACGGGCGGGGGCGAGAAACGGAAATCGACCAGGTTCAGGCGCGTCGCTATTTCTTCTTGGTCCTGGCCAGCGTCGCCGCCTCCAGGCCCTTCAGGCGCTCCTCGGCGTCCTTTCGTGACGGCGCGTCTTCGGACGCCCCGTACTCCAGATACTTGCGAAAGGCATTCGCCGCGGCGTCGGTGCGGCGCTCCTGCGAATAGAGAATACCCAGATCGTAGTAGGCCTTGGCCAGAGTCGGTTTGTAACTGATGGCCAGCTCGTACTCACTGATGGCGGCTTCGGTCTCCCGCCGGCGGCGGTAGACGGTGGCCAGGTTGAAGTGCACCTCGCCATCTGATGGGTTCAGCGTCAGAGCCTTCTTGAAGGCGGCGATCGCCCCTTCCTTGTCGTCGGCCTTGGCCTTCGCTACGCCCAGATTGGTCCAGGCGGAGGTCTCCTGGGGCCGCAACTCGGTGGCCTTGGTCAGCTGCACCACGGCGTTCTTGTAGTCGCC
>JBDSME010000442.1:0-5358 GCA_039916065.1 Polyangia bacterium | reverse complement strand
ATGACGATGAGTGGGCTGACCACGGAAGGACTGGCGTGATGCAAGACAGAGCGGACATCGGACTGATCGGGCTGGCGGTGATGGGCGAGAACCTGGTGCTGAACATGGAAAGCCGCGGCTTCACCGTCGCCGTCTACAACCGGACTGTCGAAAAGGTGGTCAACTTCGTCAACGGACGCGCCAAGGGGAAGAAGATCATTGGCGCGCACGACCTGCCCGGCCTGGTGCAGTCGCTCAAGTCACCACGTCGCGTGATGCTGATGGTCAAGGCGGGCAACCCAGTGGACGACCTGATCGAGCAACTGGTCCCCTTGCTCAGCAAGGGCGACATCATCATCGATGGGGGCAATTCCCACTTTCCGGACACCATACGCCGCACCAAATACCTGGAGGACAAGGGCCTGTTGTTCATCGGCACAGGAGTGTCGGGTGGAGAGGAGGGTGCCCTGCTGGGTCCGTCCATCATGCCCGGTGGTTCGGCCGCGGCATGGCCCCACATCAAGCCCATTTTCCAGGCCATAGCAGCCAAGGTCGAGGACGGCACGCCGTGCTGCGACTGGGTGGGTGACAACGGCGCCGGCCACTTCGTGAAGATGGTCCACAACGGCATCGAGTACGGCGACATGCAGCTGATCTGCGAGTCGTACCAGATCATGAAAGAGCTGCTGGGGATGTCCGCCGACGAGATGCACGAGGTATTCAAGGTTTGGAACACCGGCGATCTCGACAGCTACCTCATTGAGATTACCCGGGACATCCTGGCGTTCAAGGACGAGGACGGTCAGCCGCTGGTCGACAAGATCCTGGATACGGCGGGGCAAAAGGGGACGGGTAAGTGGACCAGCGTGGCGGCCCTGGATTCCGGCATTCCCCTGACCCTGATCAGCGAGGCGGTCTGGGCACGTTGCCTGTCCGCCATGAAGGACCAACGGGTGGAGGCATCGAAGGTCCTGCGCGGGCCCACCCCGAAGTTCACCGGGGACCGCAAGGCGTTTCTGGACGACATGGCGCACGCCCTGTACGCGTCAAAGATCATCTCCTACGCCCAAGGGTACGATCTGATGAAGGCTGCGGCGGGAGAGTTCAAGTGGAACCTGAACTACGGTGGCATCGCCCTGCTGTGGCGCGGCGGCTGCATCATTCGCTCGCGCTTCCTGGCCAAGATCAAGGACGCGTACGACACCCAGCCCAACCTCACCAGCCTCCTGCTGGCCGATTTCTTCAAGGACCGCATCGAGGCGGCGCAGCAGGCCTGGCGGCGGGTGGTGGCCACTGCCATCAGCAACGGCATCTGGATCCCGGCGCACGCCACGGCCCTCAACTATTTCGACGGGTTCCGGAACGGCCGCCTGCCCGCCAACCTCCTACAGGCGCAGCGCGACTACTTCGGCGCGCACATGTTCGAACGGCTGGACCGTCCGCGCGGCCAGTTCTTCCACAACAACTGGACGGGACGCGGCGGCACCACCGCCTCATCCGCCTACGTAGCCTAGCGGCTTCGCCGCTCGCGGGAGGGCTAGCCCTCCCGCGGACCCACCCGCTTACCGGCGATACCGGCGCGGCAAAGCCGCGCCTCCCGGTGCTTGGACGGGCGCTAGCGTCGCCTGACAAACGCCATCGAAAAATTCCGCAACGCGCCGGGGTAGGTGCCCCTTGCTGCGCTCCGATGACCTCGCTAAAGTCCCGAGATGTTGCCTGATGGTCCTCTGCGAGAGGCGCTCACTTTCGATGATGTCCTGCTGGTCCCCGCCGAAAGCGACGTGGTCCCCAAGGACACCGATGTTCGTACGCATTTGACGCCGTCCATCAAGCTGGCGATGCCCATCGTGTCGTCGGCCATGGACACCGTCACCGAGGCGGCCACCGCCATCTGCATGGCCCGCGAGGGTGGCATCGGCGTCATCCACAAGAACTTCTCCATCGCCGAGCAAGCGCTGGAGGTGCAGAAGGTGAAAAAGGCCGAAACCGGCGTGGTGGTCAACCCAGTGACCATCGGCGCCGACCAGAAGCTGGCCCAGGCCCTGGAGTTGATGAAGCGGCACGAGATCTCCGGATTGCCTGTGGTGACTGGCGATGGTCGTGCCGTCGGTATCATCACCAACCGCGACGTCCGCTTCGAGCGCAACCTGGAGCAGCCGGTCAGCGCCATGATGACCAAGAAACTCATCACGGTGCCCGAGGGGACCAGCCTGGAAAATTCCAAGGAGCTGCTGCACACCAACCGGATCGAAAAGCTGTTGGTGGTCGACGCCAGCGGCAAGCTGCGGGGCCTCATCACCATCAAGGACATTCAGAAGGCGCAGCAACACCCCACCGCCGCCAAGGACGAGCATGGTCGGCTGCGTTGCGGGGCCGCCGTGGGCACCGGGGCCGACCGTTCGGCGCGGGTCGAGGCGTTGCTGGCCGTGGGCTGCGACGTGATCGTCATCGACACCGCCCACGGTCACTCTCTGGGCGTCCTGGAAGCGGTGGCGGACGTTCGCAAGACCTTCCCCAAGGCCCAGATCATCGCCGGCAACGTGGCGACGGCTGAAGGAGCGGTGGCGCTGGCCAAGGCTGGCGCGGATGCCGTCAAGGTGGGGATTGGCCCCGGATCCATCTGCACCACGCGTGTAGTGGCCGGCGTGGGCGTGCCCCAGGTCACTGCCATCAACGACTGCGCCCGCGCTCTGGAGAAGCTGGGCGTCATGATCGTCGCCGACGGTGGCATCAAGTACTCCGGTGACGTGGCCAAGGCCATCGCGGCGGGTGCGCACACCGTGATGATTGGCAGCCTGTTCGCCGGCACAGACGAGGCCCCCGGCGAGGTGATCCTCTACCAGGGGCGCAGCTACAAGGTGTATCGCGGCATGGGATCGCTGGGGGCCATGCGCGCCGGCAGCAAGGATCGCTATTTCCAGGCCGACGTCACCACCGACGCCAAGCTGGTGCCGGAGGGCATCGAAGGGCGCGTCCCTTATCGGGGGGCCCTGTCCCAGTCCCTCTTCCAGCTCATCGGCGGGTTGAAGGCAGGGATGGGTTACTGCGGCTGCCACACCATCGACGATCTCCGCACGCGCGCGCGCTTTGTGCGGGCCACCCCCATGGGCCTGCGCGAGTCGCACGTGCACGATGTCATCATCACCAAGGAAGCCCCCAACTACCGCGTCGAGCAATAGCGTGCAGCGCGACCTGATCCTCATCCTCGACTTCGGGGCCCAGTACACCCAGCTCATCGCCAGGCGGGTGCGCGAGCAGAAGGTCTACTCCGAGATACACCCCTTCAACCTGTCCATTGCCCGCATCCGCGAGCTGGCCCCCAAGGGGATCATCCTGTCCGGAGGACCGTCGTCCGCGTATGACGCCGGCGCGCCGCGCGTGCCGGTGGAGCTGTATGACCTGGGCATTCCCATCCTGGGGATTTGCTACGGCGTGCAGCTCACTTCGTTGTTGCTGGGGGGCAAGGTCATCGCGGCGTCGCACCGGGAATATGGGCGCGCCACGCTGAGAGTGACCGCGCCCGGCGAGCTGTTCCACGGGTTTGCTGCCGGCGAGGAGATCCCCGTCTGGATGAGCCACGGCGATCGCATCGAAGCGCTGCCGCCCGGCTTCTCGGTCATTGGCGAGAGCGCGAACTGTCCGGCGGCAGCGGTGGCGGCACCGGACCGCCGTTTCTGGGGGGTGCAGTTCCATCCGGAGGTGGTGCACACGCCGCGGGGCAACGAGATCCTGGCGAACTTCGTCTTTCGCATCTGCCGCTGCGAGCCGAACTGGACCATGGCCAACCTGGTCGAGGAAGCCGTGGCCACGGTGCGCAACCAGATCGGCCCCCAGGCGCGCGCCGTGTGCGGGCTGTCGGGCGGGGTTGATTCGTCGGTGGCGGCGGCTCTGGTGTTGCGCGCCATCGGCGACCGGCTGACCTGCATCTTCGTGGATACCGGGTTGCAGCGCGCGGGCGAGGCGGCGCAGGTGGAATCGTTGTTTCGGGACGCCTTCAAGGCTGACCTGCGCGTGGTCGATGCCAGTGCGCGCTTTTTGGGGGCGCTGGCGGGTGTGACCGACCCCGAAAAAAAGCGCAAGATCATCGGCCGCGAGTTCATCGCCGTGTTCGACGAGGAGGCCAGCCGCATCGGCGGCGTGGACTTTCTGGTGCAGGGCACCCTTTATCCCGACGTGATTGAGTCGGTTTCGCACAAGGGGCCATCCGCCACCATCAAATCGCACCACAACGTGGGCGGCCTGCCCGAGCACATGCGGCTCAAGCTGGTCGAGCCCCTGCGCGAGCTGTTCAAGGATGAGGTGCGCGAGCTTGGCGCCGAGTTGGGTCTGCCGCGCCACGTGCTGTGGAGGCAGCCATTCCCGGGCCCCGGGCTGGCGGTGCGGGTGCTGGGCGAGGTGACGCGCGAGTCGTGTGACTTGTTGCGGGCCGCCGACACCATCATCGAGCAGGAGATCCGGGCCGCGGGTCTTTACGAATCGATCTGGCAGTCGTTTGGCGTGTTGCTTCCGGTGAACAGCGTGGGCGTCATGGGCGACGAGCGCACCTATGCCAAGTGCCTGGTGCTGCGTGCCGTGCATTCCCGCGATGGAATGACCGCCGACTGGGTGCCGCTGCCCTACGATCTGCTGGCCACCATCTCGTCGCGCATCGTGAACGAAGTGCGCGGAATCAACCGCGTGGTCTACGACATCTCTTCCAAGCCCCCCGCCACCATCGAGTGGGAGTAGGGGATCGGGTGAGGCCGTTGGTGCCGCTGATGGGCGCAATGGTTTTCCTTGCGCCTTCGGCGCTGCCGAACGCCAGAGCCACCGCTGCTGGCGATCACCTGATCGAGGAAAAGGCCGGGGGCGCAGCGGTCATCGACTGGCGCCGCGGGCTTATCACGGCGACTGGGGGGGCCGCGGCGGACCACCGGATGCCTTCGCCCGACGCCGCTCGTCCAGGGGCAGAGCGCCGGGCCCGGGCGGCGGCGCGGGCCCGGCTGGCCGAGGCGCTGCGGACGTTGCCCCTCGGCGGAGGCAGATATTTGGACGAAGTGGCCGTCACCCGCGCCGTGGAGCGCGCGCACGTGGGGGGCGTCGACTACCAGTCGAATGGCGGGGCGCTGCTCCGGATGGAGGTGGCTTTTGGCGCCTGGACGGAGTCACCGGCCGAGCCGCCCGCCACCGCTGGCGTCACGGTTACGGGAGCGGGCGGCGCGGGGGCGCCGTCCTTCACCCCTGACGCGAGCGCGCCGGCGTCCCTGACCGCGGCGCC
Organism: Polyangia bacterium; assembly: GCA_039916065.1. Taxonomy (GTDB): domain Bacteria; phylum Myxococcota_A; class Polyangia; order Fen-1088; family Fen-1088; genus FEN-1088. The sequence goes on along the minus strand of JBDSME010000442.1, from coordinate 122 downwards.
GCTGGCCCTTTCCCTGTCCGAGGCTCGCCTGGCAGCGGCTCCTTTGGTGGTCGTGGGCGGCCAGGAGGTGGCCGTGAGCAGTGCGCGATACGTGGTGGGCGGAGAGGTGCCGGCGGGAGTCA
>JBDSME010000441.1:0-2954 GCA_039916065.1 Polyangia bacterium | reverse complement strand
GACCCGGCAAGGTTCTCCACGCGGCGGCGGATGCGACCCAGAACCGCCTTGGCGAAGTGGGGGTTGGCGACCAGCGCTTCCGCCAGGCTGGCTTCGGCGTCGGCCTTGGCTCCGGCCACGAATTGCGCCAGGGCCAGACCCATGCGGGCGCGGCTGGCGCCAGCCTCGGACGCGGTGGCGGGCTCCAGCACCATGATGGCATCGGCGGCCTTGTCCTGCTTCATCAGGGCCTTGGCGGCGATCAGGCGGGCCTCCGTACCGACGGCTCCGGTATCGATGCTGAACACGCGCTCCAGATCGGTGTAGGCGTCCTCGAATCGTTCCTGATCGTAGGCCAGGCAGCCCAGGGCGTGCGCGGCGCGAATGATGGGCTGGGTCTCGGGGCGGGTGAAGGCGTCCTTCACATTGTCGGCGCGCAGCTTGGTAAACTCGCCTTCGGCGCTGGTGACCACCGCCGACAGCTCCGTTCGGGCGGCTTCGACGTCGTTGGCGGACAGGCGCGCCATGCCGATGCCAACCCGCGCGTCGACCAGAGTCGGGTCGATCGCCAGGGCGGCGCGAAATTCCTTCTCGGCGGCTCCGGGGCGGCGCTGCTCGAACAAGCCCCAGGCGTTGGCCAGGGTCTTCTTGGCGTCGGGCGCCTCGGGCGGCTCGGCTGCGGTGGCTTCGTCGCCGAGCAAGTGGCACTTCTTGTACTTCTTGCCGGACCCGCAGTGGCAGGGCTCGTTGCGCCCGGTACCCGACAGGAGAGCTCGCGCCTTCTCGCGATCGGCGGGGCTCAGACTGGCTCCCGCGCCGGCTTTGCCGGTCTCTTTGCCGGTCTCTTTGCGGGTGTCTTTGCCGGTCTCTTTGTTGCTGTATTTACTGCTGTCCTTGGCCATGGTGCTTGGTCTCCGCCGGGGGTTTGCGAGCCGCCGGACATTACCCCAAACAGAGGCGCAAGCGTAGACGCGGAATCAGCAATGGCGCGATCAGGCGGGCGAACCGCCCTTTATCAGCGGCGCCAGCTCGCCTTTGGCGTGCATGGCCTTGACGATGTCGCAACCGCCGACCAGCTTGCCGTCGACATAGAGCTGCGGGAACGTCGGCCAGCTCGAATACTCTTTCAGCCCTTCGCGTATCTCGCCGTCAGCCAGGATGTTGTGCGAGCTGAACGGCGCGCCCACCTCTTTCAAGACCCCCACCACGGCGGCGGAAAAGCCGCACTGGGGCATGGACGGGCTGCCCTTCATGAACAACATCACCCGGTCCTTGGCCAGGGTCTCTTCGATACGCTTCTTCAACTGTTCTGAGATCATGTGCGCTTGTACTCCTCGGGAGTGTCGGTGGTCAGGGCCAACGCATGAATCTGCGCGCGCATCAGGTCGCCCAGCGCGGCGTAGACCATCCGGTGGCGTTCGATGAGGGTCTTCCCATGAAAGGCGGTGCTCACCACGACTGCCTGATAGTGGTCGCCCCCGCCGGTGGTGTCGGCGACCGACACCTGGGCATCCGGTAGCGCGGCCTTGATCAAGGTTTCAATCTGGTTGGCGTTGACGCCCATGCCTCCCGTATAGCATGCGCTCTGGCGGATCCGCCCCGGGCTGGCAAACCGGCCAAGCGAGGTTGCCAACCAGCTATACTGGCGGGTGGCATGAAGCTCAGCACGCGCGTCACGCTGCTTGCGACCATGCTGGTGGCACCGATGCTGGGGGCTCTCGGTTACGGGGCCCTGCGCGCCCGCCGCGCCGATCTGGAGGCCGATCTGTCCCGCCAGGCGCGCGAAGTGGCGGACGCTCTTCGTGCCGGCATCGAGCCGCTGGCGCCGGAAACAGCGGCCGCCACTCTCACGGAACGGGCCTGGCGGGCCCGCGAACGCGACGACGCCTTCCAGTTGGAGATCCTGAAGGCGCCCAGCAACGAGGGGCGGCCCTGGCGCACCAGCGATCCCGGCTGGCTGGTGTTGCTGGAGGCCGCCGAGTTCCAGGATGCACCCGTGGGCCGCATGTTCGAGCGTCGCGGCGGCTCGCCGTCGTTCGCCATGGCGGTCCCACTGTGCGACGCGACGGCGCTGGCTTTGCCGCGCCGCGACCCCAATCGCAAGCCGATCGCGGTGCTCGGGATGCGGCGGTCGACGGCGTACATCGATCTGGCGCTGGCCGCCACCGCGCGGCGCACGTACCCGCTGTTGTTCGCGGTGGTGGTGTTCCTGGCCGTGGGTGTGTTGCTGGCCTTGCGCGCCGGGGTGACCGCCCCACTGCGGCGGCTGCTGGAAGGGATCGACGCGGTGGGGAAGGGCGATCTGTCGCGGGTGCTGCTGGCCGAGCGAGAGGACGACATCGGTGCCCTGGCCAACCGCTTCAACGCCATGACGGGGTCTCTCCGCGAGGCGCGCGCCGAGACTGGCCGGGGCGCCGCCGCCCGGCTGGCCCTGGAGACCCGCCTGCGCCAGTCGGAGAAACTGGCGACCATCGGTCAGATGGCCGCCGAGATCGCCCACGAGGTGGGGACGCCCCTGAACGTCATCGGCGGTCGGGCCCGCGCGCTGGACAAGAAGGCCACCGATCCGGAGGAGGTCGCCAAGAACGCCGGCATCATCCAGGCTCAGGTCGCCCGCATCACCAAGATCATCAATCAGGTGCTGGACTTCTCGCGCAAGCGCGGCGCCACCGTGACCCGCGTGCAGCTCGAGGCGGTGGTGGGCGAGGCCCTGGACTTCGTGGGCGAGACCATCCGCCGCCAGGGCATCGAGACGCAGCTTCAACCGTCACCGCGCGGGCCGTCGTCGTGGCCGGCGGGTGCGGCGCGGGTCACCGAGGTGCCGGGGGATCCCGATCAGATCCAGCAAGTCTGTCTGAACCTGCTCATGAATGCCTTGCACGCCATGCCGCGCGGTGGGGTCTTGAAGGTAGCGATCGAGGACGTGACCCGCCGGAAGGGCGGGCTGGATCTCGCGGCCGCGCTCCCCTATGCCA
>JBDSME010000440.1:0-12468 GCA_039916065.1 Polyangia bacterium | reverse complement strand
TGCTTGACGGTGATCTCGGGGAGCTGCGTGTAGTCCTGCACCTGGTCGTACCGGCGGGTCAGCCGCGACACCGGAACGGCGATGATCTTCTCGTCCACCCCCTCCTCGTCTTGCATCAAGAAGACGCCGAGCGGGCGCACGGCGATCACCGCACCGGGCACGATGCCACGCTGGTTGGCGATGAGGACATCCAGCGGGTCTCCATCACCCGAAAGGGTGTGCGGAATGAAACCGTAGTTCCCCGGGTAGCGCATGGAGGTGTAGAGGAACCGGTCCACCACCAGGGTACCGGCCTCCTTGTCCATCTCGTACTTGATGGGCTCGCCTCCCACCGGCACCTCGACGATGACATTGACCTCGTGGGGAGGGTCCGCCCCCATGGAAACTGCTTCGATGCGCAACTCGGCTCCTCAATAACTAAGTGGATGTTGTGGCAACCCATACCACGCCGGCACGCCGGTGCGACCGTCGACGCGGTTGCTAAAGATCAGAGGCGCGACGGCCGATCCTCCAGGGCCGCCCTGAAGGATGCGGTCACCCATGGCTCTTCTACCCGGACGGCTGGCGCTAGTTCCCTTGATCCTGCTGGCCGCATGCGGCGGCGGCGGTTCCGCACCCGGCGGAATGCAGAACCAGAACCCGGGCGACGCCGCGGCGGGCAGTCCGGATGGCAAGTCCACCGGACAGTTCGATGGCGCCGATGGCCCCGATGGCGCCGACGGGCCCGGTGGCGGGTTCGACCGGCCCAGCGACGATGGTCAGCCCGGGGTGGTGGTGGGCTGTTCCGGCGGCGGGGACTGCCACACGCCGCCGCCGTCGATCTGCCAGGGCGACGTCTTGAAGACCTACTATGACCCGAATGGCACGTGTGAAGGCGGGGGGTGCAGCTATCGCTACACCACGCAACAGTGTCCCCACGGTTGCGCCGCAGGGCGATGCCTGGACGGCGATTCCTCGTGTGACGGTGGTGCTCCCACCTGCGGCAGCGGTGGCAACGGCGTTGGCGGCCAAGCAATCGACGGAAATGGTGCCGGCACCGGAGGTAGCGCTGGCGGGGGTGATTCCTGCTCCCAGGTTCGCTGCGACATGCGTCCCGCCAACGTGTGCGAGGACGCGGTCCTGAAGACCTACCCGGATCCCACCGGTACCTGTTCCAGTGGCGTGTGCACCTATCGCTTCACCACCATGACCTGCCCGCGCGGCTGCAAGAACGGAAACTGCGTCACCTGCACACCCGGAAGCCCGACATTCAGCGCCGATGTCACGGACGTGAATTCACTGGCCACCGTCGGTCCCTTGCCCGCGTTGGCCGGTGGCGCGGCCTTCGAGATCCGTTCGTACATGCAGGTGAAGGACTCCTACGCCGGTATCAAAGTCCCGATTTACGCCCCCACTGACATGACCATCCAGGCGTCCAGCCACTACACCGATCCCCTCCACGATCCGGGCGACACCGACTACCACGGCGAATGGGGCCTGGTATTCGAAGCGACCTGCACCACCCAGGTGTCGTTCGCGCACATCCGCGAAGTGGTCCCCGAGATCGCCGCCGTCACCGTCCCCAGCACCATGACCGGCAGCGCCGGCGAGCTGGTCAGCCATACCGTGGACTTCAAGGCCGGCGACATCATCGGCTACTACATCCGCGGACCCGGCTACTTTGCCTGGGACTTCATCGTCACGGACAGCACGGTCACCAACCAGTTCATCAACATGCCCCGCTACCTGGACGGGCAGCTCAAGTTCCTGCACGGGATCTGTCCCTTCGACCCTTACCCGCTGGCGATGCGGCAAAAGTACCTGGACATTCTTGGCACGAACCTGAATCCGCCCGTGGCCGGACGTAAATGCGGCACGCTGGTCCACGACGTGGCCGGCACGGCCGCCGGTGTCTGGTTTCACTCGCCCTACACCGGGGGAGGCGCCGACGAAGCCCGCAGGGCATCGGGCAACCCGCTGTCGCTGTTCAAGGCCGAAACCGACGTGGTCTTCATCGCCGATCTGGACGGTGACACCGACAAGGTCGGGTTCGCCACCTACCGGATCGAGACCTTCAACCCGACGTACCGCAACCCGGAGACCATCACCACCAGCTACTGCTACGAACGCCATTCCAACCCCGGCAGCCCCGCCGACGGGTGGGTCTATGTGAAGGTGCTGGCCGATGCGCAGCTCGCGGTGGCCTACAGTCTGGAAGGGGCCTGCCCCGAAACGTTCCCCACCACGGGCGTCCGGACTTACTACCGCTGATGCTCAGCACGAACCGGCATGAGTCTGTAGCCAGGCGACCGCCTGTTCCTCCGCCCAGTAGAGGGGGCGCCAGGGCCACCGCCCCGCCACGAAACCAACGTGGCCGCCCCATGGTGTCACTGCGAAGGTGACCGCCGGAGAGGCCACGCGCCGGGCCGGCTCGATGGCGCGCACCGGGTAAAACGGGTCGTCGTGGCTGCTGATGCACAGCGTGGGGACCGCGATCCGCGACAGATAATTCAGGCTGCTGGAGCGCTGGTAGTAGTCCTCCGCCCCGGCGAACCCGTGCAGCGGGGCGGTCACGCAATCATCGAAGTCCCGAAAGGTGGTAACGCCGCGGATGCGCTCCGCGTCCAGGTGGGCCGTCTCTCCGGGGAAGCGCGCCAGCAGTTGCAGCGCCTTCGGTCGCAACTTCTTGAGGAAGTGGCGGACGTAGAACCTACCTCCGCGCTTTTCCAGGTACGCGGAAGCAGCCGCCAGATCATAGGGGACTGAGATCACCGCTGCCGCGCGGATGACGCTGGTCGGCCCCTGCTCGCCCAGCCACTTCAACAAGACATTGCCACCAAGGGAGAAGCCCAGCGCGAAGAGCGGCGTCTCCGGCTGCCGGTCGATCAGCGTGCGCACCACCAGGGCAAGGTCGGCGGTGTCGCCCGAGTGGTAGAGGCGCGGGCGCCGGTTGGGCAACGGTCGTCTCGATCCGCCCGAAGCCACGGCGCAAGAGCGGAAGTTCAAGGCCGTGGCGCGCCAGCCGACCTGTTTGATCAGCAAAGCCAGACCCTGGGTGTGCCAGGAGTGCGCGCTCCCCTCCAGACCATGAAGCAACAACACCCGCGGCGACGACCTCGGACCGGCCAGGTGATCGAGCACCAGCTCGTCACCGTCCGGCGTGGGCAGGAGCTCGCGCTCGAACGTCACCAGTTCGCGGGACCGTGCCAGTCGAGCCCAGATCGTTTGCAGGTGAGCGCCCGGCACCCACCAGGCCCCTCGTTTCGGTTGTTCGATCACGGGCGGCGGTTATAACCCCCGCATCGCGCGGGTCGTTACGGCACCGTGACCGCGGGCTGGCGGCGGGGCAGGACCGGCACGCCGCCGTCGACGGCTATCATGGTGTCTTCCGCCATCAGATTCAGCTCTTCCAGCGCCCTGACGATCCGGGGGACATCCGATGGCAGCAGCGGATCGCCGCACGACCCGTTGCGAACGGTGAACGCCTTGTGGTCATCGTCCAGCACCAGGCTCCACCAGCGGGTATCCAGCGCGTCCTTCCCCTCCCAGGCCTGACGTGCCAGCAGGATGTGACACCTGCCATCGACCTCCACCCGCTCGGCGAACACCGCGCGACAGCTCCCGTCCGCCTTCAGCTCCAGCACGCCTATCAGCTGCATGGGTCCGGGGCGCGGTGCCCCGCGCACCCAGGTGATCCGTCCATCCAGCAACTCGGCAGACATGACCAGATGGTAGCCGAACCAGCAGTCGGCGCGGCTGTTCGGCGGACGGCCGCTTTCAGCCGCCGTCACGCGCGCCTGTGTTCGCGCCGGAGTCCGTGCCCACGCGCACGCTGACGCAATAGACCAGGCGGACGAGCCCTTGATCTGGGCTGGTCGGGCCACGTTGTGTTTCCGCCCTGTCTCTGCGAGAAGAGAGAATGGCGCAGAACGGCAGCATCTTCGATGGAGACGAACTGAACCGGTTCGCGCGTCAGGCCCGGGATACGCTGCTCCGCTCGCGCCGCGCCGTCGTGCTGGTGGTCGCCGGCGTCCTGGCGGTCATCGCGGTGGCCAGCTCCTACTATCAGGTCGAGGCCGACGAGGTGGCCCTGGTGACGCGTTTTGGCCGCTTTGTCAGGACCAGCAACCCGGGACCGCATTCGCGGATCCCCTTTGGCGTGGAACGCGTGCAGAAAGTCCCGGTGCAACGCCAGCTCAAGCAGGAGTTTGGATTCCGCACCACCCGCGCCGACATCCAGAGCTCCTATCGCAAGGACGAGAAGACCGCCGCCGAGTCGCTGATGCTCACCGGGGATCTCAATGTCGCCACGGTGGCATGGATCGTCCAGTACAAGGTGATCGATCCCTACAAGTATCTGTTCAAGCTGCGCGACGTCGAGGAGACCTTCCGCTTGATGGCGGAGGCATCGATGCGCACCGTGGTGGGCGATCACAGCGTCACCGAGCTGCTCACCGTCGGCCGCGAGGAAATCGCCGCCAAGGCCAAGGAGCTGCTGTCCAACCTGTGCAACCGCTATGACACCGGCATCGCCGTACAGCAACTGGTGCTGCAGGACGTGGATCCACCCGAGGCCGTCAAACCGTCATTCAACGCCGTCAACCAGGCCATCCAGGAACGCGAACGGGCCATCAACGAAGCCTGGGCCGAGTACAACCAGGAGATCCCGCGGGCGCGCGGTCTGGCCGAGCAAAAGGTCGAGGCCGCCGAGGGCTACGCAGTCGATCGGGTGAACCGGGCCAAGGGTGACGCGCAGCGGTTCGTCGCCCTGGAGGAGCAGTATCGCAAGGCGCCGGAGGTGACGCGCACGCGCATCTACCTGGAGACGATGTCCGCAGTTTTGCCCGCGGCGGGGAAGAAGCTGGTGTTCGACGAGAAGGCCAAGGGCATTCTCCCCATGTTCCCTCTCGGTCCCGCGGCACCCGCGGCGCCCGCGGCGTCTGCCGAGGTGGCGCGATGAACGGCCAGGGTCACCGCCGCCTGCTGATCGCCGGTGGGCTGTTGCTGCTGGGCCTCATCACCCTCAACGCGGCGTTTTTCAGCGTGTCGGAGACGGAGCAGGTGGTGATCACGCAGTTCGGCCAGCCCATCGGCCAGGCCATCACCACGGCCGGCCTCCACGTGAAGGTGCCGTTCGCCCAGGACGCGAACGTGTTCGAAAAGCGCTGGCTGGAATGGACCGGCAGCCCCAATCAGCTCCCCACGCGGGACAAGAAGTACATCTGGGTGGAGACCTACGCCCGCTGGCGCATCGCCAATCCCTTGCTGTTCTTTCAGCGGCTGCGCGACGAACGCGGCGCCCAGTCGCGCCTGGACGACATCATCGACGGCGACACCCGCAACGTCATCGCCAATCACAACCTGATCGAGGTGGTGCGCACCAGCAACCGCCCCTTCGACCGCGGTGAAGAAGTGGATGACGTCATGGAGGCGGAGGCCATGCACCAGGTGGAGCTGGGCCGCGACAAGATCACCCGCCTGATCCTGGAGCGGGCATCGAAGGTGGTGCCGGACTACGGGATCGAGTTGGTCGACCTGCAGATCCAGCGCGTGAACTACATCGAGAGCGTCCAGGCCAAGGTGTTCGATCGCATGATCTCGGAGCGCAAGCGCATCGCCGACCGCCATCGTTCGGAAGGTCAGGGCAAGAGCGCGGAGATTCGCGGCAAGAAAGAGCGCGAGCTGAAGATCATCGAATCGGAGGCGTACCGCAAGACCCAGGACAGCATGGGACGTGGCGACGCCGAGGCAACCAGCATCTATGCCGCGGCCTACAACCGCGATCGCGAGCTGTACCGTTTCTTGCGTACCATGGAGACCTACCGGGCCACCGTGGACAAGGACAGCTGGTTGGTCCTGTCCACCGACGCCGACCTGTTTCGTTACCTGCAGTCACCCAATGCGGATGCAAGATCGGCGGCAAGATCGGCGGCTGCGGGCGGAGCCAGATCGTCCAGGCGCTGACGCCACGGCACCTGTTCCTCAGGGTCCGGGCGGCGCGGCCTTAGCCCCGGCAGGCGCCGGCTCCGCGGTCAAATCCACGTAGTCAGCCAGGATTCGCTCTCCCTCGCGCAGGACGACGTTGTCGAGGGGCGAGTGGCCCGGCGCGAAGCCCTCCTCGTCGTCGGCGTGGGAACCGATCGGCGGCTTGAGGGGCCGGTCGCGATGCGGACCAGCGGCCGTGACGGCGGCCGGGAGACCGGGGGCGGAGGCATTGGTCAGCGTGAGCTCGTAGGTGGGTGGTCGCGTGGCGTCCAGGGCCTGGCTCTCCTTCTGCCAGAGACCCTTCTGGCTCTTCGATTCGGCCAGCTCCCGACGGCGTTCGGCCTCGTTGAGGGAGACGGTCTTGCTGACCAGGCTCTTGCGGGTGCGCGCGATGTCCACCGCCAGCAGGGCGAAGGTCTTGTCCGCCGCCACCCGCGAAGCGGATTGCTTGCGCAGGCGCGCCAGATACCCGCCGACCTTGTCCACCCGCTCATAAGGGGCCGCGGCAATGGTGTCCCAGGGCAAGGGATCCTTGAGGGCTGATTCGCTGATGTCCTTGAAGTCCGTGGTCGACGGAAGGACGATATCCGACGATACGCCGTGCAACTGCGTGGAGGCGCCGCTCGGCCGGTAGAACTTGCTGATGGTCACCTTCAGCGCGCCGGGATCGTAGGCGTGCCCCAGCCCCTTCTGATCCATCACCCGCGCCAGGGGCAGCACATTCTGCACCGTTCCCTTGCCAAAGGTGGACGAATCGCCGACCACCACGGCACGGCCGTAATCCTGCAAGGCGCCGGCAAGGATCTCCGAAGCCGAGGCGCTAAAGCGGCTGATCAGCAACATCAACGGCCCTTCGTAAAGCACCGAGGGATCGCGATCCGCCCCCACCTCGACCTCGCCTGCCGGCCCGCGGGTCTGCACCACCGGCCCCTTGCGAATGAACAAGCCGGTGAGGTTGATGGCCTCGTCCAGCGATCCGCCGCCGTTCCGCCGCAGGTCCAGGATGATCCCGCGCACGTGCTCCTGCTTCAGCTTCTTCAGCAGCTTCGCCACGTCGGCGGTGGCGCTGCGATGACCACCACCACCCTGGCTGCCACCGCCGCCGAAGTCGGCGTAAAACGACGGCAGGTCGATGATGCCCACACGCATCGACGCGGCGGGGCCCGCCCCCGCCTTCGGGAGATCCACGATCTGCGCCTTTGCCTCCTGGTCCTCCAGCTTGATCACGTCGCGCACCAGCCGGACGGTCTTGGGAACGGCGCCTGTCGTTTCGCCGGCGGGAAGGATGGTGAGCGTCACGGTCGACCCCTTGGGGCCGCGAATCAGCTCCACGGCGCGGGACAGCGGCATGTTGACGATGTCCACCGGCTCCCTGCCAGCCTGGGCGACGGCCACGATGCGATCGCCCGGCTTGAGGAGGCCGCTCTTGGCCGCCGGCCCACCCGGGATGAGCTCACGGATGGTGGTGTATCCGTCCTCGGTCTCCAGGGCAGCGCCGATGCCGAACAGTGACAGGTTCATGGCGATGGACAGGCTGTCCATCTGTTCGTGACCGAGATAATCCGAGTGCGGATCGTAGACGTGAGCCAGCGCGTTCAGGTAGACCTCCAGCACCTCGTCATTGGTCAGCGCCTTCATCATGCGGAGCTGCTGGCTGTGGCGGCGGGTCAGCGTCGTCACGATGTCCTTGGGACGCTTCTCGGCCAGCTTCTCTTGTAGGTACTCCGCGCGGAGCTGCTGGTCCCAGAGCTGGCGGGCGGCGGCGGCACTGGCCGGTCGTTCGGCGGTGCCGCGGTCGAACGAGTAGGTCTCGTGGCCCGTGAAGTCGAACTTCGCGGTGGGCAACGTCTTGTTGATGTACTCGACCTGTTCGTTCAGGCGTTGCAAGTAGCGGGCGAAGATGACGTGGGCGGCGGTGGTGTCACCCTGCTCGCGGGTGGCGCGGGCCAGGGTGGCCCGGTAGGCGCCGAATTCGGCGAGATCTCCCTGAAGGAGCAGGGAGTGCCCACCATCCAGGGCGTCCAGGTAGCGCGCCAGAAACTTCCCCGCGAAATCCGCGTCCAGGGGGTGGTGAGAGAACTGCGAGAATTCCAGCAGCGTGGTGGTCAGCCGGGTGATGTTCGCCTCGGTGGTGCGCCCGTCAGCCGGGGGCCCCGTGGGAGCACCCCGCACCGTCGCGGGGACGAGAGCGAGCGCGAACAGGACGGCGGCTAGCAGCGAAGAGAGTCGATGCAGATGGTTCATGGGCTCCGTGTCGATGGTCTACCTGGTCTGGCTTGTCCAGAGCGGCTTCGCCGCTCGTGGGCATTCTTTCGGCGGCGGGATGATCGAGCAGTCCCGTCAGAATAGACGACCAAGCGGTGCAAGGTAAGGGAGAGGGAGCAGCGCCACCCGTTTTTTCGGAGGTCGCCGGGCGGTGTCCCGCGCCTCCGGTCTCTACTTTACGTAGACGTCGGCGGTGGTGAAGTCGACGCTGCCGATTCCGCCTCCGACCTCGACCAGGATCTTGGCCTCGTACATCCTGCCCAGATTCAGCCCGAGGCTGGCCCATTGCTTGTAATGCTCGCTGATCGAGATGTGGCCGCATTGACGGGGCGTCTGGCGAATGCTGAAGATTTGCGGAAACGTCGCGGTGCCGTGGATGGACGGCTGATTGACCTGCGTGTGGGTGTAGATCTTGTAGGTGCCGCCATCCACCGAAAACGTCCCCTTGACCGTGCCGCCACCCGTGGGGGGACCCGCTCCGAACCAATCCTCGACGATGTAGTACTCGACGAGGGGATTGTTGGACCAGCCGTAGACGCCGACGAAGGAATAGCCTCCCCCTGTCCCTGTCTTCGACGCCGCGAAGTCAGCGGAAACGTTCCCGTACTGGTCGAACGTTTTCGTTTCGTCCCATTGCAGGCCCACCCGTGCCAGGAAGTCTCCGGAATTGTTCCAGGCGGCCTTGAAAGCACCGCCCCTGTCGTAGGTGGTCAGGCATCCCCCGCTGCCACTCGACCAAATTGTCCAGGTCACACCATTTTGCGACCCCTGTGCATCGGGCGAGCAATGTACGGTTCCGCCACTCAGCGGCGCCGCCGCACAGTTGACCGGTGGCCCATTGCCGCCCGCATTCCCCGCGGCGCCGCCGGTTCCGCCCATCGGTGGCGTCGCGGTAGAGCTGCTGCAACCCGCCATCAGGTAGATCGCGCAAGCGAGAACGACGGCGAAAATACTGGCCGACGCGAAATCAGCGGGTGACAAGCACTGGCGAGTACGACCACGCTGGAGAACACCGGGGAACGATGACATGGGGAACCTCAGCGCAATTCCTGCAACGAACCGAATACCTTCTCGCCAAGATATTACCGCACGGGCGCGGTCTGGCCCCCCCCAGTAGTGCTGATGTTTTGACCGCGCTTAGCGCCAGGGAAGCGCGCGCGCCCTGCAACTTTCGGCAACTTTCGGCAACGTTCGGCAACGTTTGGGAGGGAGCCGACGCGCCCGGCCAGCGTTCGCCTGGCATCCTTGGCGCAGCGGCGTGGCGCACGGGCGCACGCGTCAGTCTTCGACGCAATCCGTCCCGTTCTCCATCAAAGTCACGTCCCCCATGAAGTCACAGCTCGACTTGACGTGATCGTATGGTCTACTTCCGTCCCCTCGACGTTGAACGGTCCACGCGCTTGGGAAAAATAGACATTTGGGGACCATGGAGATCTTGTTCAATGTTCAAGTCGTTGCGTTTTGTTGGTCGGGTTGCCTTCCAGTTTTGCTTGCCGGCGGTGCTTGCTGTCGGCGCGTGTACGGCGGAAGAATCGACTGGTGCGGAATTCGAGGTGGAGCAGCGCTCCAGCGCGTTGACCCTTGACGGCGCGACGTCGGCGCCGCAACCGCTCCAGCAACTGCAAACGGAGTACATCGACCTTCGCTTCGGCATGTTCTTGCACTTTGGCATCCTGACGTACACCGGGAGCTGGGCACAGGCGAACCTTCCCATCGATCAGTTCAATCCGACCAACCTCAATCCTGGTCAGTGGGCTGACGCTGCCGTCGCGGCGAAGATGAAGTTCGGCGTTCTCACCGCTCGCCACCACGACGGGTTCGCGTTGTGGCCAAGCCAGGCGAGCAATTTCAACGTCGGCCACATATCTTGGCGGAGCGGTCAAGGTGACGTGGTCCGCGAGTACGTGGACGCGTTCCGCGCGCGCGGTCTCGGGGCCGGCCTTTACTACTCCATCTGGGACGCCACCCAGGGGATCGGAAACACCAACACGATCACCGCGGCGCAGCTACAGTACGTCAAGACGCAGCTCACGGAGCTGTTGACGAACTACGGGCCCATTCCGGTTCTGGTCCTCGACGGCTGGGCGTGGAAGATGGGCCACCAGCGCGTCGCGTATGACCAGATTCGCAACCTGGTGAAATCACTGCAGCCGAACTGCTTGATCTCGGACCAGACCGGGGTGGCCGATCAGTGGGAAGCCGACCTGGCGGTCTTCGAGGAGCCGAAAGGCGTCTGGTCTCCGTCGGGCAATACGCTCGCCGCCCACCAGCAACAGAAGATCAATGCAAGCGGCGGCAATGACTGGTTCTGGTCGCCGACCATCGGCAGCTATATGACCGTTACTGAAATCGTAACCCAGCATCTCGCGGTGCTCGAGCCTCGGTACACGAACTTCGTGCTCAATACCCCCCCCAATCGGCAGGGCGTGCTCGATACGGCAATCGTCACGCGCCTGGCGGAGGTCGGGTCGGCGTGGAACCCCAACCTGACGCGCGCGCCATTGCCGGCGCAGCCGCGAATCGTTGAATACCCGTACACGCCGGTTTCAGCCACCGCCACCAGCGGCACCGCGTACAACGCCATTGACGCAGTCAGCGACGTTGGCAACCATTCTCTCTGGAAGACCTCCGGCAGTTTCCCGCAGTCGGTGACGGCGGACCTCGGAACCGTCCGCAATGATGTCGGTGTGCTTACGGTGTTGCCGCCGTACAGCGGCAGCAGCGCAATAACGACCGGGAACATCACCAAGTGGTCCATTCTGGTCAGCCAGACCGGAAGCACATACACCCAGGCGGCAAGCGGCACCTGGCCAGCGGACGCCAAGAGCCACACGGCCGTCTTCGGACCGGCGGCGGCGCGCTGGGTCCGTTTCCAGGTGAACGGCGCGAACACCACCTTTGGTCAGCTCACCGACATCACCATCGGCGCGAACAGGACGGGTAGCGGCGGAACCGGCGGCGCTGGCGGCACCGGTGGAGCCACAGGCACCGGCGGAGCCACAGGTACCGGTGGAGCCACCGGCACTGGCGGCGCTGGCGGCACTGGTGGATCAACCTCGAGCGATCCCGCGCAATACAACTTTGAAGGCAGTACGCAGAGCTGGGTCTCGAACGGCGCGCCGATCACGGGTATCAGCAGCTCGACCACGCGAGCGTTCGCCGGCGCGCGCTCGCTGGCGGTCACCTTCGGAGGGACGAGCACCGGCAGCCGTGCCGTCTCCGTCGATGCACCGTCGACGCCGGCAGGTAAGATCGTCAGCTTCCGCGTCTGGTTCCCTTCCGGCAGCGGCCTCACGGCGATTCAGGCGTTCGTCCAGCAAGGCTCCGCCGGCAACTGGGCCTGGACGGGCAACTGGCGCGCGACGTCCTCCCTCACCGTCAACGCCTGGAACACCATTACCGTGACGGTCCCGAGCAACGCCGTGACACCACTCTTGAAGCTCGGCGTCGAATTCACAACGTCCACCGCGTGGAGCGGAACCGCCTACGTCGACAGCGTCGCGTGGTGAGCGAACCGCCGCGGTCGCCGGGAAACGACGACCGCGGCTTTCTTCAGTGAGAGGATTGCGACTTCCGGCTGGCCGCGCGCCAGCGCCCAAACGCAAGGACCAACAGGATGGCCGCGAGGCCCAGCGCCGGACCTTCGGGTGGTAACGGGCCAGCGGCGGAGCAGCCGCCGCCGCCGCTGTCACCGCCGCCGGCCGGCGCTGCCCCACCGCTACCCGCCGCGGGGCGTCCGCCGGTGCCCGTGGTGCTGGCGCCACCGCTCCCGGTGACGCCTCCGCTCGCCGCCACGGCGCCGCCGCTTCCGGTCAAGCCACCGCTGGCGCTCGCGCCCCCGGAGCCCGTGGACCCGCCTGTGGCCGAATCACCTCCTGAGCCGCTGACACCGCCCGAGGCCGAACTGCCACCAGTGCCGCGACCACCGTCGCTGGCCGACGCGTCCGTCCCGCCGTCTGCGGGGGGAGGAGGCGCGCCGCCGCCAGCGCCTGACACAACCACGTTGCCGCAGGCGTAGTAGCTGACCCCGGCCGCAATGGTGGCCGGGGGACAGGTGGCCGTCTCGTTGGACAGCATGATCTGTCGGACGCGCAGGGTACAGTCGGTACAAGGGCCCGCCGGCAGCGTCACCATCTTGGTGTACGCACGCGGAGTACCGCCCGTCGCGGCGTGCTTGACGTTCGCCAGCATCTGAAAGTTCGTGTCACCGCTGCTGGAAAAGTCGATGAGGAAACACCC
>JBDSME010000439.1:0-3465 GCA_039916065.1 Polyangia bacterium | reverse complement strand
CGGTCATCGCGGCGTGCGACGGCACCAGCGGCCAATTCTACGTGGTGCAGAATCAGGTCCCCGGTCCTGGATGCGCCATTCCGGCTACCAAGAGCGGCCTCTATCAAGGCAGTGGCGTTCTGGATGTCCGGGTGCCGGCAGGGGGAGGCGGCGCCTACCTGCTGATGCCCCTGTTACAAAATGATCTGCCGGCGGAAGGCGACATGGGAGCAGAACCGAACCGGATCGCGCTCACCGGCTTCGAGATCGCCATTCGTTTCGTGGACGGCCCCGGGACCGCCGCGGATTTCTTCGCGCAGCTCGCCGCCGATCCCGCCACCGCCGCGTTGTTGCATTATCAAACCGCCTGGTCGGGAAGCGTGGCCCCCGGCGGCGGAAACACCGCCGCGATGACCAGCGCCTTTCCGGCCGAGACCGCCCGGCGGTTGCGCGACGCCAAGATCCTGGCCGCCGGGTCATTGGTGCGCGTGAACGCGCAGATTCGAGCTTCGGGGCGCAAGCTCACCGGCGCAGTCAAGTCGGACGTTTTCACCTATCCCATCGAGATCTGCGACGGCTGCCTTATTCATTCCGTCACCACCTGTCCGGCGATGGGTGCCGTGCTGAAGGGGGGCATCTGCAACCCGGGACAGGACGCACCCGTCGATTGTTGCACCCAAGGGGCGGACCTGGTGTGTCCGGCCACCGCCGCGCCATGAACCGGCTGGTCTCCAGGAAAGCAGCCGCCCACCGCGGTGCGCGGCTCCCGCGCCGCTTCCCTGCGCTGGCGGTGTTGTTGACGCTGTCGGTGGTCGGTATCAGCTGTGGCAGCAGTGATCCTGCCCTTCCCTATGCACCACCCAGTTTGGCAGGTTCGGGAGGTTCGGGTAGCTCCTCGGGATCGGGTTTCGATGCCGGCGTCATGGGTGTGGCACCGGTGGTGGAGATCCGGGGCCCCGCCGACGGTACCGTGCTGACCGCGACCTCCGCGCCGCAGGTTCGCGCGCGCATCACCACCGCCGCGGGCATCCTGGAGCCGTCTTCGATTCGATTCGCCCTGACCCGTGATGGCGCCGCGGCGGGGTCCCCCGCCCTCACCGCCGGGACGCTGTCCGGGCCCGTCGCCGATGCGCAGTACACCGGTCTGCTGGATCTGAGCGGCCTGTCGGGAGGCGCCTACACCCTGACCGTCACGGCGGCCACCACCGGCGGCGACTTCGCCAGCGCGGCCATCTCGGTCACTGTGGATTCGGGCCCCGCGGTGACCATCGTGACGCCGCAGCCTGGCAGCCAGCACAAGGGCAGCGTGGTGGTCAGCGTGGTCGTTGATTCCACGCCGCTGGAGCCGACCATGTTGCCCCTGGAGGCGGCCGTCGCGGGACGGGCACTGGATCTGCAACCCACGGGAGTGCCCAACAGCTACCAGACTCTGGTCGATTTTCGCGGGTATGACCCACCGCTAAAAGGAGAACAGCTGCTGACGGTGGCCGCGAGGAACGCCAACGGTACCCGCACCGTCGCCACGGCGAAGTTCGTGGTGGACGAAAATGGGCCCATCATTGAAAACACCACACCCGCGCCGGCGGATGTGGTGGGCCGGGTCATCGAGGTGAGCGCTCATGTAACCGACGGCGCCGGAGTTCTGGATACCTCGGTGATCGCGCTCATCGGTGACCAGGCCACCCCACAGTTCACGCTGAACCTTCAGCCCCGGGGCGGCGGGATCTACAGCGCGCCATTCGACACCGCACAGCTCACCCACTGCGGTCTGCTTTCCGGCGGTCTGCCGCGCCCCGGAACCTACTGCATCGTCTACCCGACGGTGTCATTCAGGGCAGCGGACTCCCTGGGTAACGAGACCAGCCTGGCCTATTCGTTCGGTATCGACAATCAACCGCCGCTGCTGGATCTGGATCCTCCGGAGATCCGCGTGTCCCGCCGCCGCAGCTCCCTGCAATGTTCGTGGGCCTTCGATCCGCTGGGCGACCACACCATCCCCGGCAACATGCCCGACGACAACTGCGCCGTGGGGCAGGTGTTTCAGCTGCGCGCCCGCGCCGAGGACGACGTGAACGGCGCCCGCTTCCTTCAGGTGGCCCCGCTGGCGACCATCGATCCACAGCGCATCGACGCCTATATCCTGAACGACACCACCCAGCCGCTGACCGTCGACAGCGACGGCGACGGCGTCTGCGATCAGATCAACCCTACGCTGGTGCCCACCACCGCCCCTCCCACAACCTCGCGCCAGGTTTTGAAGGTCCGCCTCGGCGCCGTCCTCCCACAGGGCGCCGCCGACTTCACCCTGGACCCCGCGCTGGCGGGTAACCCGCGTTGCACGTTCGGGGACGAGGTGGACCTGCCGCCCCTCCTCTGTCGCGCTGAGGAGCCCACCCTGGCCATCAGCTACGGACCGAAACTGCCGGCCATCTGGAGCCTGGAGCCGATCGAGTCGAGGGGCCAGCGCTGCTTCGGCAACCAGTTCGATGCCTACGCCAATCACATCGGCGGCAGCACCTCCCGGGGCGCGGGCTCACCGCCTCCCGGCTGGGCCTGCATCGCAGTCCAGGCCACCGACCGTGTAGGCAACACCGGCGTCTCCGCCCCCCTGCGCGTCTGGATTGACTACGACGGTAACCAGACCTGCCCCGCCCAGGGTCACGGCCCCCCACCCGACTGCACCGGCAGATACAACGACCAGACCGGCGCCGTGGATGGCACCCGCTGCACCAGCCGCCGCTATCCCCGCACCGACGCCTCGACCATCGAGCTTTGCCTCGACGGCAACTGCTAGGAGCGCGAGGCGGTGGCGGCGGGAAGGGGCCCGGATTATGTTGGCGTCGCCCGGTGACGGCAGTTCAACTCAACGCCGGGCAAGGAGAGACCAACATGACGATTTCAAAGGCACAGGCACGCTGGAGCGGGACTCTCAAGGAGGGTAACGGAACCGTGAAAGGCTCGAGTGGGCGCTTCGAAGCGCCCTTCACCTTCGCCACCCGATTTGAAGGGGCGGCGGGCGGGACGACGCCCGAGGAGTTGATAGGCGCGGCGCAGGCGGGCTGCCTGTCGATGTTTCTGGCGGCGCAGCTCTCGACCGCCGGCCATCCGCCGAAGAGCATCGATACGACGGCTTCGGTGACTCTGGATGCGGGTCCACTGGTCACCAAGATCGAGCTGGAGATGGTGGCCAACGTCCCGGGGATCGACCCCAAGCTCTTCCAGGAAAAGGTGGATTTCTCAGTCAAGAACTGCCCCATCTCCAAGGCCCTGGCATCCGTTCCGTCAATCGTCGTGAACGCGCGCCTGGCGTAGCCGGCCTTGCGTCCGATGAACCCTCTCCCGCTTGCGCTCAAGATTGATCACATCTTTCGAGCAAGTTAGTAGCTCCGGTCCCCTCGCCCCGAAGGGGAGAGGGTTAGGGTGAGGGGGCCCCATATTTTCCGCAGAAATTGGGCCTTGCCGCTCGCAAGGCTTGCCCTCACCCAG
>JBDSME010000438.1:0-2916 GCA_039916065.1 Polyangia bacterium | reverse complement strand
TGACCTATGAGGAGTTCGCTTACGAGGTGTTCGGGCCGGGTGGCACCGCCATATTGGTCGAGATCATGACCGACAACCGGAACCGCAGCGCGGGCGAGGTTCGCAACATCTTGCAGCGCTACAACGGTAACCTGGGAGCCTCGGGCTCGGTGTCGTACATGTTCAAGAAGCAGGGCCTGATCGTGTTCGATAAGGCCGAGGTCGACGAAAACGCGTTGACCGACCAGGCCATCGAGCTGGGTGCCGACGACATAAAAACGGAAGGCGACGTCGTGATCGTCTATACGGAGCCCAAGGAGTTCGAGCGCGTCCGCGAGGCGCTGAAGCAGGCCAAGCTGCCCGCCCCGATGTCCGCCGAAGTAACCCTGGTGCCTCAGACGGTGGTGCGCTTGACCGGACATGACGCCGAAAAGGCCGCCAAGCTGGTCTCCGCGCTGGAGGACAACGACGACGTTCAGAATGTCTACTCGAACATGGACATCGACGAATCGGTCTTGGAGAGTGTCGGCTGAACGCGCGGGCCGGCGGTAGTCCACAGCCGGGTGCCGCGGAGGGTGGCCTCGTGCCGGTGGAGGTGAGGACAGGAGCAGATGCCCGCCGACCAGGCACCCGTTTGCCCTCGCCCGCTTGCGGGAGAGGGGCAGGGTGAGGGGCTCGTTGACTTTTCCCTCCAGGCCCGTCCGCGCCCGTCGCATTCTGGGCATCGATCCTGGGACCTTGCGGCTGGGGTACGGGGCGGTGGAGATGGTCGGTCCGGTGGTGGTCCGCTACGTCGAGTGCGGAGTCATCACGGCGCCTCCAGGGCACTCGCGCGGCGAGCGTCTGATGGAGATCAGTCGGGGGCTGCGCGAGCTGTTCACAGAGCTGCGTCCCGACGCGGTGGCAATGGAGGAGGCGTTCTTCGGCAAGAACGTCCAGTCGGCGCTGGCGTTGGGCGAGGCCCGCGGCATCGTGATGCTCATCGCCGGAGAGGCGGGCCTGAGCGTGTGCGGCTATCCTCCCGCGACAGTGAAGAAGTCGGTGGTGGGACATGGACGCGCCTCCAAGGACCAGATCGCGTATCTGGTGCGGGCTACCTTGAAGTTGCGACGCTTACCTCCGCCGGATGCGGCTGATGCCCTGGCGATCGCGATTTGCCACGCCCGTCGTGGTGGTGGCGTGCCGCTGGGGCTGCCGCGCTCAAAACGAGCCATCCCGAGCACGCGCAGTCAAGGCACGCGGAGCGAGACCAGATGATTGCCCACTTGCGCGGCCGCCTCCTGGAAAAGGAGCCCGAAGCGGTGGTGGTGGAGGCGGGCGACGGTGTCGGTTACCAGATCGCGATCAGTGTCGCCACGGCTCGCGTGCTCGGCGTCGTGGGCACCGAAGTTCGCCTCTGGATCTACAGCCATTACGTGCAGGACGGTGGCCTGTCCCTGTTTGGTTTTTCTGACCGCGAAGAAAGGTCGCTGTTCGAGACGCTGCTGGGCGTGCAGGGGGTGGGCCCCAAGGTGGCGATGGCGATCTTGTCGGGCCTTCCGGCGTCCGAGCTGACCAAGGCCATCGCCGGCGCCGACGTGGCGCGCCTGACCCAGATCCGCGGCGTGGGTCGCAAGACAGCCGAGCGACTGGCGGTGGAACTGCGCGACAAGCTGGTGCCATTCCCGGTGGCGCCGCAGTCGCCGAGCGCCGGCGGGGCAGGGGGGGGCTTCCTGGGAAGCGCGCCGGTCTCATCGCTGCCGCCGTCGCTGGCCGATGTGCAAGGCGCATTGATGACGCTGGGTTATCGTCTGGGCGAACTGGAGCCGGTGATCGCCCGCATGGATCCCGCGTTGCCGGTGGCCGATCTGGTGAAACAGGGTCTGGCCGCCTTGAGGAGGATCTGAGAAATGGCGCGCAAGCCCCACGATGACGGTCCGGCGCCCGCCGATCGCGAGCGCCCCGTCATCTACCCGCCCGTTTCACCGACGCCGAAGCGGGGCGCGGCGTCGCTCCCCGGCGATCCCGCCGACCACGGCGACGAACAACACGAGGCGGGAGCGTCATCGCTTTCACCGGCGGCCCGCATGGTCTCGCCGGCGGAAGCCGACCGAGACGACGACGCCGCGTTACGCCCGCGGCGATTCGACGAGTTTGTCGGACAGCAGAAGATCGTCGACAACATGGCGGTTTACGTTCAGGCGGCGCGCCGCCGCGGCGACGCACTGGATCATGTGCTCCTCTCCGGGCCGCCCGGACTGGGGAAGACCACCCTGGCGTACCTCCTGGCCAACGAGATGGGCACCACGGTGCGCGTCACCTCGGGCCCGGCGCTGGAACGCAAGGGTGACCTGGCTGGTATTCTGACCTCCCTGGAAAAGGGGGACATTCTTTTCATCGACGAGATTCACCGGTTGCTGCCCGTGGTCGAGGAGAGCCTGTACCCGGCCATGGAGGACTTTCGTATCGAGATCGTCACCGGCGTCGGCGCCGGCGCGCGGGCCATTCCCTTGCCCATCGAGCGGTTCACCCTGGTCGGCGCCACCACGCGCACGGGGCAGCTGACCTCGCCGCTACTCTCGCGCTTCGGAATCGTCGAGCAATTCGCCTTCTACGGCGCCGCCGACCTCGCCACCATCGTGCGGCGGTCGGCGCGTCTGCTGGAAATCCCCATCGACGACGCCGGTGCCGCCGAGATAGGCAAGCGCGCGCGCGGCACCCCACGCATCGCCAACCGGTTGCTCAGGCGCGTGCGCGATTTCGCCGAGGTCCGCGGCGACGGCAAGATCACCCTGGAGGCCGCCCAGTACGCCCTGGGACGCCTGGAGGTTGACGGTCTGGGACTGGACGCCGGTGATCGCCGCATCCTGGCCACCATCATCCAGCGCTTCGATGGCGGCCCGGTCGGTGTCGAATCGCTGGCGGCGGCGCTGGCGGAGGATCGCGACACCCTGGAAT
>JBDSME010000437.1:0-8420 GCA_039916065.1 Polyangia bacterium | reverse complement strand
TCTTGAATCTGGCCCTTCACTTCGAATCGCACCAGGGCCGAGAAGCTGGCCTGGCGGCTGCACACATACGGCCGCCCATCACCGGACGTGAAGGTGGACGCGGCGAGATAGAACCCGCTGATGCTTGGCCCGCTCTGCTCGAGGTGCCACTCCTGCTTCTCCACCCGCGTGTCGCCCGCGCCCAAGCCCTCGGTCAGCGTTTCTTGCACCAGACCATCCCAGACTCCGCTGATCATCGAAGAGCTGGACGACCGGGATATCGTCTGCGACGCCTCCAGCGCCGAACGCGCCTGGCTGCCAGCGCAACCGGCGCACCCAGCGACCAAAGCTCCGATGACCACGAAACGAAAACCTGCGAACCACATGCGGCAACCTCCCCGCGTAACGAACAATCACTCCCCCGGGACCCGCCATCAGTGCAACACAAACCGCAACAACCAAGCCACCCGGCGACATCATTGGATGCCGCATCTCTCCAGAAGTATCGGCCCCGTTCCGCCCGCTCTTGAGCCAGGAATCGTTGCGGTAGCCCGAGGGCACACGCGTCAGGCGCCTTGCGTCAGGGCGGCGCTCGCGGTTTCCCACTCCGCCAGTCGCCGGGCCAGCAGGGCGTCCAGTTCCCGTTCTCGATCCGCCAGAGTGTGCAGCTTCTGCCACTCTCCGCCGTGGTCCGTGGTGAGTGCCAGGCGCACCTGAGCCACCTCCGCCTCCAGCTTGGCGATGTCCCCCTCCAGCATCTCCACGCGCTTTTCCAGGCGGCGGCGTTCCCGCTCCTTGTCCTTGTTGCTGGAGCGTGATGCCGCCGCGGGCGCGGGCGCCGGGACCTCCGGCGCCGGAGTGGCCGCACGCGCCGGAGGGGAAGTGTCCGGGCGCGCGGCCTCGCGGTGGCGCCGCCGCCAGTCGGAGTAGTTGCCGAGGTGGCTCTCCACGGACGAGCCTTCGATCACCAGCAAGCGCGTGGTCACCCGATCCAGAAAGTACCGGTCGTGGCTGATCACGATCAGAGTCCCTTCGTAGTCGTGCAGCGCTTGCTCCAGGGTCTCGCGCGCGGGAATGTCCAGGTGATTGGTCGGCTCGTCCAGCACCAGCACGTTGCGCGGGAACAGCAGGATCTTCGCCATGGCCAGGCGGCTGCGCTCGCCCCCCGACAGCCCGCGCACCACCCGAAAAGGATCGTCACCAAAGAACCGGAACTTGGCCAGGTACGTCCGCACCACGTCGGGGGTGAGATCGGCGCGCACGCTGCGAATCTCGTCGATGAGCGTCCCATCTTCGTTCACCTGACCGAGCTTCTGGTCGAAGTACCCGATGCGTACTCCGGTGCCGAGCTCCACCTTCCCCTCCAGGGGTGCCAGCTCGCCGATCAACGTCTTTAGCAGCGTGGATTTGCCAGCACCGTTCGGGCCCACGATGCCCACCTTCTCGCCGCGGTAAATGTTGGCCACCACGTCGCGCAACAGGGGCGCGCCCGGGTATCCGACGGTGATACGCGGCGCGCGGATGGTCTCCTTGGCGCCCAGGTCGCCCCCGGTGGAGAACGTCAACGCCACCTTGCCCGCCAGCTGCCATTGATCCTCGGGGCGCTCCAGCCGGTCCAGCTTCTCCAGCATCTTGCGCCGGCTCTGCGCCTGCTTAGTCTTCTGGCCGGCCAGGTTCCGCCGGATGAAATCCTCGGTCTTGTCGACGTGTTGCTTCTGGCGTTCGTAGTCCATGCGGGCGCGCTCCAGGCGGGCGTCGCGCTCCACCACATACTTGTCGTAGCCGTAGGGGTAACGGACGAACTTCCCCTCCTCCAGCTCGATGATCTCCTTGCAGGTGGCGCGGATGAAGGCGCGATCGTGCGAGACCAGCACGAAGGCACCGGGGTACTCCGCCAGGAATGACTCCAGTCGTTCGATGGCCGCCAGGTCCAGGTGGTTGGTCGGCTCGTCCAGCAACAGGAGATCCGGTTGTCGCACCAGCACCTTGGCCAGTTCCAGCCGGCCGCGCTCTCCACCGGACAGGGTGTCCACCACGCGCGTCAGATCGTCCTCGGTGAAGCCCACGTCCGCGGTGAGGCGCTTCACCCGGGATTCGATCTCGTAGCCGCCTTCCCGGAGGTAACGCTCTTGCAGCTCACCGTAGCGCGCCAGCTCGGTGGGGCCAGCGTCGTGGGCCAGCCCCGTCTCGATGGCGGTGATCTGATCGTGAAGCTTCTGCAGATCGGCGAAGGGTTCCAGCAGAGCGTCGATCAAGGTGCCGCGCCCGGAGAACTCCTGCGACTGGCGCAAGTAAGAGACCGAGGCCCGTCCCAGGATGCGCACGTCGCCACTGTCGATGGCCATGTCGCCGGCCAGCAGCCGCAGGGCGGTCGACTTTCCGGTTCCGTTCGGACCCACCAGCGCCAGGCGATCGCCGGGCCGAATCAACAGCGACGCGCCGCTGAGAATTTCCTTGCCCGGGTAGCCGAAATGGACGTCCGCGAATTGAGCGAGAGACATGGCGAAAGAGTTAAATAGTCGGGAGCGTCAGCGAAGGGAATGGGCTTTGCCCCGGGCAAAGAATGTAATAGAACGGGGGGCGCGATGAAGGAGTATCTGCTGACTGCTGGCCCCACGCCTGTGCCGGAGAGAATTCTCCTGGCCATGGCGGGGCCGATGCTCTATCACCGCGCCCCCGCCTTCATGGAATGTATGAAGGAGACCACCGACGGCCTGCGCTGGCTCTTCCAGACCAAGCAGATGGTGGTGCAAGTAGCGGGGTCTGGCACCGCTGTGATGGATGCGGCGGTCAGCAATTTTCGCAGCCGCGGTGACAAGGTGCTGGTGATCCGGGGCGGCAAGTTCGGCGAGCGGTGGGGGAAGATCTGCCAGGCCTACGGCGTCGACTGCACCTTCGTCGACGTGGAGTGGGGGCGCAGCGTGGATCCCCAGACGGTCAAGGAGGCACTGGATCGCGATCCCGCCATCAAGGCCGTCTACGCCACCGCGTCCGAGACGTCCACCGGGGTCAAGCACGACCTGCAAGGGATCGCCGGTGTCACCCGCGGGCGCGATGGCGTGTTGCTGTGCGTGGACGCCATCACCGCCATCGGCGTGTTCGACGTCCCCATGGACGAGTGGGGACTGGACGTGGTCTGTCTCGGTTCGCAGAAGGCTTTGATGTTGCCGCCCGGCCTGGCCATGATCGCCGCGTCCGAGAAGGCGTGGGCCGCCAACGCCAGGGCGGACCTGCCGCGCTTCTATCTGGACCTGTTGCGCGAGAAGAAGAGCCAGGAGCGCGGCGAGACCGCCTTCACCCCGGCGGTGTCGCTGATCGTGGGACTGCGCGAATCGCTGCGCATGCTGCGCGAGGAGACGCTGGAGGGGGTGTGGGCCCGTCACGACCGCCTGGCCAAGGCCACCCGTTCGGCCGCCGGCGGGCTGGGCCTGGAACTGTTTTCGTCGTCGCCGAGCAACGCCGTCACGGCCATCCGCGTGCCGGGCGGCATCGATGGCGCGGCCGTCGTGCGCACCATGAAGAGCCGTTACGGCATCACCATCGCCGGCGGTCAGGATCACCTGAAGGGCAAGATCGTGCGCATCGCCCACATCGGCTATTTCAGCGAGTTCGACATCGTGACCGCCATCTCCGGTCTGGAGATGACGTTGTCGGACCTCGGCTACGGGATCAAACCCGGTTCGGGCGTGGCGGCGGCGCAGGCCAGCTTCGCGCAGACGCGCACCTCGCCATGAAATCACCATGACCGCCGCGGTAGCCGTATCACCATCGCCCAACCTGTTGGGCCTCGTTACGCCCATTCATTTCGCTCATCAGAGTCAACTCAATCGCCCTGTTCCAGGAGAGACGAACCATGTCTGAGCCAATATCCGTCCTGATTGCCGATGAAATGTCCAAGAGCGCGGTGGTGGTCTTGCAGGAGGCTGGCTTCTCGGTCGACGTGAAGACGGGAATGAAGCCGGAAGAGCTGGCCAGTGTCATCGGCAATTATCACGGACTGGGCATCCGCTCGGCGTCGAAGGTGACGGCGGCGACCCTGGCCAACCCCGGTAAGTTGAAGATCATCGGCCGCGCCGGCGTGGGCGTCGACAACATCGATGTGGCGGCGGCTTCCGCCAAGGACATCCTGGTCATCAACACCCCCGCGGGAAATTCCACCGCCGCCGCGGAGCTGGCGGTGGGGTTGTTGTTCGCGCTCGCGCGCAAGATTCCCCAGGCGGCCGGGCTGATGCGGCAGGGAGTCTGGGAGAAGAAGAAGTTCATGGGGGTGGAGCTGGCCGGGAAAACGCTGGGCGTGATGGGCATGGGCAACATCGGCCGGCAAGTGGCCGAGCGCGGCGTCGGCCTGAAAATGAGGGTCATCGCCCACGATCCGATGTTGTCCAGCGACGCGGTCCTGCCGCCCGGCATCGACCAGGTCTCCTTCAAAGAACTGGTGGAGCGGTCCGACTTCTTGACCCTGCACGTACCGCTGACAAAGGACACCAAGAACCTGTTCGACGCCGCCATGCTGGGCAAGATGAAGAAGGGCGCCTGCCTGGTCAACGCCGCACGCGGCGGCATCATCAACGAAGAGGCGCTGCTGGACGCGCTGAACTCCGGGCAGATCGGTGGTGCGGCGCTGGACGTGTTCGTCAAGGAGCCGCCGGATCCGTCGCCCCTGTTCCAGCACGACAACCTCATCGCCTTGCCGCACCTGGGCGCTTCCACCAAGGAGGCGCAGGAGAAGGTGGCCGTCGAGCTGGCCGAGGTGTTCGTGGGCTTCCTGAAGAGCGGCGTGGTTCGCAACGCCGTGAACCGCAAGTAGCCGCCCTTCCGCCCGACTGCCCAGACCATGGTGGATACCCCTTCGTTGCGCTTGCCGGCTGGCATGCGTGACTTCGCTCCGCTCGCGACCGCGGCGCGCCGACGCATAGCCGAGACCCTGCTGGGGGTCTTCGAAGGCTGGGGCTTTGCCCGGGTCATCACCCCTGCCTTCGAATATGAAGAGGTGCTGGGCCTGGGCCTGGGCAGCAATGGTCGTGCGTCCGCCTTGAAGTTCGTGGAGCCAAGCTCGGGCCGCGTGGTCGCGTTGCGCCCCGACATCACGCCCCAGATCGCGCGGCTGATCGCCACCCGGTTTCGCGAAGAGACCGGGCCGGTGCGGCTCTGTTACGAAGGAACGGTGTTGCGCCTGGAAAAGGGCGCCCGGTCGCAACGCGAGCTGATCCAGGCCGGCGTGGAGCTGGCCGGCGTGACGGCGCCCGAAGGTGACGCCGAGGTGATCGCGCTGGGAGCGGAGGCGCTGGTGGCTGCGGGGCTGGACGCAGACAAATTCGATCTCACTATCGATCTTGGTCACCTGGGCCTGATGCGCGAGGTGCTGTCGGCGCTCGCGCTGTCAGAGGGGGCGTCGGCGGCCTTGCGGCTGGCCATCGCCAAGCGGGATCGCACCGCCGTCGACGAGGTGTTGCGCGGGGCCCGCACCGGTCCTGTGGCCGCGTACGACGGCGTGGCGCGGTTCGTGCGCGCGTTGCCGGATTTTTCCGGAGGGGCGGCGGTCCTGCAGACCGCTTCCGCTCAGGCGCCGAACGGCCGCATCCGCCGCGCCATCTCCGACCTGCAAGCGATCGTGAAGGCGGTGGAGGGGCGCCGGATCCCGGCGCGGTTGCACGTCGATCTGGGGGAGGTGCGAGGCTTCGACTACTACACCGGCGTGCGCTTTCAGGCCTTCGTCTCGGGCGCCGCGGAGCCGGTGCTGCAGGGCGGTCGCTATGACGATTTGCTGGGCCGCTACGGAAAGCCCAGTCCGGCGGTCGGGTTCGCCATCGATGTCGAGGCGGCGGCGGGTGCCCTGGAGATCGCTGATGGTGGCGGCCTGCAGACCACCGGCGGAGGCGCCGGTCCCCACGCCCCCGTCCTGGTGGTGGGCGCGACCGTTGAAGCGGTGGCCGTGGCTCGGACGCTGCGCGCTCAGGGACGCCGGGCCGCGCCGTTGCTGGTGACCATGCCGGACGACGAGATCGCGGAGTACGCCTCCCGGTGGGGTTATGGTGAGATCGTGAAGGCAGAGCGGACGGGTGCCGTCGTTGCCGCGCCCGCGAAGCCGGGCGCGCGGGCAGCTCGCCGCGCGGGCGCGGGGCACAAGGCCAACAAGAAAGGACGAGGTTAGATGCCGGTCGTAGTCGTTGTCGGAGCGCAGTGGGGCGATGAGGGCAAGGGGAAGATCGTCGACCTGTTCACCGAATCGGCGCAGACCGTGGTGCGTTGGGCCGGCGGGGCCAACGCTGGCCACACGCTGGTGGTCGACGGCAAGAAATACGTCACGCACCTCATTCCTTCCGGAGTGCTGCGAAAGAACGTGACCTGTGTCCTGGGCGAGGGCATGGTGATCGATCCCGCGATCCTGCTGGACGAGATTCGCACCTTTCGGCAGCACGGCTTTCTGGAGCGCGACGACAACCTTCTCGTGGCCGAGCGGGCGCATCTCACCATGCCCTACCACCGGGAGCTGGATCGCCTGCGCGAGGAGAGCCCCAACAAGATCGGGACCACCAAGCGCGGCATCGGTCCCACCTACGAGAGCAAGGCGGCGCGTGCCGGCATCCGGGTGGGCGATCTCTTGCGACCGGCGCGGTTCCGGCAACTGGTGGAGCGCAGCCTGGCCCACATCGGTCCGGAGATCGAAGCGCTGGGGGGGCAACGCCCCACCGCCGCCGACATCATCGACACGATCTTGCCCCTGGCGGAGCGCATCCGCCCCTTCGCCGGGGACGCTTCCCGCTTCGTGTCGCGGCAGATTGCGCAGGGGCGGAACGTCATGTTCGAGGGTGGGCAGGGGGTGTTGCTGGACATCGATCACGGGACCTATCCGTATGTCACCTCATCCTCCACCACCGCGGGCGGTGCTTGCGCGGCCCTGGGAATTGCTCCGCGGTCGGTGAACGCGGTGGTCGGCCTGGTGAAGGCTTACGTCACCCGTGTGGGTCTGGGACCGTTCCCCACCGAACTCGACGACGCCACGGGAGAACGGCTACGCCAGAGAGGCGCCGAATTTGGCGCCACCACGGGGCGGCCGCGCCGGTGTGGGTGGCTGGATGTTCCGGCGTTGCGCCTGGCCATTCGCATCTCCGGCATCGACGGGCTGGCACTCACCAAGCTCGACGTGTTGACCGGCCTCGAGACCGTGAAGATCTGCACCGGTTACGAGCTGAACGGTGAAATGCTGGACGAGATGCCGCTGGATCTCGATGATCTGGCCCAGGCGCGCCCCATCTACGAGGATCATCCGGGGTGGCCCGAGGTGGCGACAGCTGGCAGTGGCGGCCACTTTTCCGAGTCGTCTCTGCCGGCGAATGCGCGCGCCTTCATGGATCGATTGTCGCGACTGGTTGGCATCCCCATCTGGGTGGCGTCGGTGGGACCGGGTCGTACCGAGACCATCGTGCGTCATAACCCCTTCGGCGCGCCGCCAGCGGGTTAGCATCAGCGGGTCAGGCGTCGCCTGGCTCGGTCTCCCCGCACGTACGCGCCGCGCGTCGCTGCGGATGTCTTAAGCCTCGGAATTGCTTTGGAAACCCCTGGTAATTCCTTGCGCGTCAAGAGGGCGGGCTATATGATGACTGACTTGATCGGCACCCTTGCGACTGCATCGGGCGGTGGTCGTGCCCCAACGAGGCGGAAATGAAGATCGTTTGTGATTCCTGTTCGACGAAGTATTCGATCTCGGACGACAAGGTTCGGGGGAAAGTCTTCAAGATCCGCTGCAAGAAATGCAGCCACATCATCGTCGTCAAAGGGGCGACCAACGAGGCGACACCGGCTGCTGTCGAAGGTCCGAGCGATGCCGTCTGGCATCTGGTCGTCGACGGGGAC
The DNA here is from genome assembly GCA_039916065.1 of Polyangia bacterium. GTDB lineage: Bacteria > Myxococcota_A > Polyangia > Fen-1088 > Fen-1088 > FEN-1088. Next base: position 587 of record JBDSME010000437.1, on the reverse strand, counting down.
CAGGTGGGGCCACTCACTGACAGTGACGTGCGGGCACGCCTGGCGCGCAACGAGATCAGCGCCGAGAACTACGTCTGGAAGGAAGGCTTCTCCGACTGGTTGCGCCTGGCGGACGTTCCCGAGTTCGCCGATGTGGCCTCCTCGATTTCCGTTCCAGTGAGCGGTGAACTGTTCTCGGACAGCGGCCGTGAAGAGGCCGCAACCGTGGTGGCGGATCGGGAAACCGGTCGAGACGCGGCTAACGATGCCGGGGGCGATGGATTCGGTGGTTTCTTCTCTGGTGGCGCCGCGGGTCACGCCAGCGCGGAACCGGCCCACGCGTTCGCGGACGCCGGTCTAGCTGGCGCGGGTGGTGCTGTTGGCGAAGGGGGAGACCTGTTTGGCGCGGTGGTCCCCGCGGCTCGTGCCGATTCAGGAAGACTGCACGGTCGCGGAACCAATGGGGCAGGCGGTGGTGGGCGCCACGATGGCGGGCGCGTGGAAAATCTCACCGCCCAACGGAGCGAGAACTCGGTGCTCTTCTCGCTCTCGAACTTGCAGTCACTGGCCTCACCTGCTCCTGCTCCCAGCAAGCCAGGCACGGTGCA
>JBDSME010000436.1:0-2550 GCA_039916065.1 Polyangia bacterium | reverse complement strand
CATGTCAGACGTCGATGCCCTGGTCAGTGCCGGAAAAAAATTTCTGCTGAACAACTATCGGCAGGCGCCCGTGGCCATGAGCCGCGGCGAGGGGTGCGTTCTGTGGGATACCGAGGGGCGCCGTTACCTGGACATGACCGCTGGCATCGCGGTCTGCCTGCTCGGTCACGGTGATCCCGGGCTGGCCCAGACCCTGGGCGAGCAGGCCCGCCGCCTCATTCACACGTCCAATCTGTACTACGTGGAGAACCAGATTCGTCTGGCGGATGCCCTGGTGCGCCGGGGCTTCCCGGGACGCGCCTTTTTCTGCAACTCGGGCACGGAGGCCAACGAGGCGGCGCTGAAGCTGGCACGGCGCTATCAAGTGATCACCCAGAACCGGCCCACGCGGCTGGAGATCATCGCCTTCGAGAACAGTTTCCACGGCCGTACTGTGGGTGCGCTCTCCGTTACCGGCCAGCCCAAGTATCGCGAAGGGTTCGGGCCGCTGTTCGGTCCCGTGAAGTTTCTCCCCTTCGGCGACGCGGAGGCGGTGCGCGCCTCCGTAACCGAACGCACCTGCGCCGTGATCATCGAGCCGGTACAAGCGGAGGGGGGGATCTTCCTGCCGCCTCCGGGCTTCCTCCAAGAGCTGCGGCGGCGTTGCACGGAGACGGGCACGGTGTTGATCTTCGATGAGGTGCAGACGGGCGTGGGTCGCACCGGGACCTTCTACGGCTTCGAAAAGGAGGGGGTGGTGCCGGACGTGATCTCCCTGGCGAAGGGACTGGGGGGCGGCGTCCCCATCGGCGCCATGCTGGCCAACGAAGAGGTGGGCCGCGCCTTCGAGCCGGGCACCCACGCCTCCACCTTTGGTGGCAACCCCTTCGCCACCGCCGGGGCGCTGTACGTGCAAGAGGCCTTCGATCGCATGGGCCTCCTGGAGCGTTGCCGCGAGGCAGGCGCCTACCTGAGCAACGCGCTCACCCGGATGGCCGAACGCCGCCGGCCGCGCACGCGGGGCGCCCGCGGTCGTGGTCTGTTGCAAGGCCTGGTGCTGGACGGTGATGCCGCGCCGGTGGTGACCAAGGCGCGGGAACGTGGTCTGCTGCTGTCGGTGGTCGGCGGCAACGTGGTGCGGTTCGTGCCCGCGCTGGTGGTGGGCAAGGAACAGATCGACGAGGCAATCCAGATCCTCGACAGTGTGCTCGGCGATGTCTAGCCCACGTCAGCTCCTCAGCTTCTGGGATCTTCCCGACGGCGGGATGGAGACGCTGCTCCGTCGCGCCGAGGAGTTCCGGTTGCTGCGCCAGCTGCGGGAGAGCCACGCCACCCGGCCCGGTCGCGTGCTGGGCATGGTGTTCGAGAAGGCGTCCACCCGCACCCGCGCCAGCTTCGAGATCGCCATGTTCGAGCTGGGCGGACACGCCCTGTTCCTGGGCACCCAGGGTTCACAGCTGGGACGTGGCGAGCCGATCCGCGACACCGCGCGCGTGTTGTCGGGCTATTGCCACGCCATCATGATCCGCACCTTCGAGCAGGCGCGCGCCGAGGAACTGGCCCATTACGCCACGGTGCCCGTGATCAACGGATTGACCGATCTGCTTCACCCCTGTCAGGTGCTGGCCGACCTGCAGACCGTGGTCCAGTGTTTCAGCGGTGGCGCCGGAGCCGGCAAGGATCTCGGCGAGACGCTCCGCTCCGTTCGCTACGCCTGGGTGGGAGACGGCAACAACATGGCGAACTCCTGGATCGAGGCCGCCGGTATCCTTGGCCTGGATCTCGCGCTGGCCTGCCCTCCCGGCCACGCGCCGAATGAAGACATCGTGCGACGGGCCCGCGGAACCGAGCGGGCGCGGATCACCTTTTGCGCCGACGCATCGGAAGCGGCACGGGGGCGCCACGTGCTCTCCACCGACGTCTTCGCGTCCATGGGCCAGGAAGATCAGGCCGAGCGCCGGCGTCTGGAGTTCGGCGGCTATTCCCTGGATGCGCGGCTGGTGGCGACCGCCGATGCGGACGCGATCGTGCTGCACTGCCTGCCCGCTCACCGCGGGGAGGAGATCAGCGACGAGGTGATCGAGGGGCCGCACAGTCGCGTGTGGCAGCAGGCGGAGAACCGGCTCCACGCTCAGAAGGCCCTCCTCGAGGCGTTTCTGTAGAGGCTCGAAGTCCGCCTCGCTTCGTCGCTGGGCGTCAGGGATGACCTACCCAGCGGCATACCCGACCCCCGCACACCCACCTTACCCGAGGCGTCGCTCAAGGTTGGTCAGTGGTCAGCCGAAACCAAGAGCAGATGAGCGCCGTGCTGCCTCGTTCAAAGACTCCTGTCGACGCGAACTCCGGGGGGGACTCCGCCCGGGTGCAGGCGAGCTCCACGGGCGATCTGACCGAAAGAGAGTCGGCGCCGCCCCTGTGGCCGACCGCTTCCGCGCGTACGAAGCTGCCGGCGCCACCCATTCCGATTCCCGAGCTGGTGAGATCGCGCAAGGCCACCCTGGTATCGCCGATTCCCGCGCTGCTGGCGGCCCAGATGGTCGAGATACTCGAGGAGCTGTCGGAGGGGACGCC
>JBDSME010000435.1:0-4374 GCA_039916065.1 Polyangia bacterium | reverse complement strand
CGATGCCGTCCACCATTCTCATCGTCGATGACGAAAAGAACATCCGCCGCACCGTGCGGCTGGTGTTGGAGGGGGAAGGCTTCGCGGTCGAGGAGGCGTCGAGCGGTGAGGAGGCGCTGGCCCGGCTGCCCGACATCGGCGCCGACGTGATGTTGCTGGATGTGCAGTTGCCGGGAATGTCGGGCCTGGAGACTCTGGAACGACTGAACGAGACGGCTGGGAAGCACGCTCAGGCCGCCGCGAAACGGGGCGCGGCCACGGCAGACGCCAGCGTCGCCCCGACCCGGGCCAGCGGTGCCGGGGCGGAGGGCGTGGCCGTGCCCGCCACCGCGGAGCCAGCGCCGCCGACCGTGGTGATGATCTCCGGCCACGCCACCCTGGCGGACGCCGTGCGTGCGGTGAAGTCGGGCGCCTACGATCTTCTTGAGAAGCCGCTGGATCGCGAGCGGCTTCTGGTGACCATCCGCAATGCCCTGGAGCGTCGCGCGATGGCCAGCGAGGTGGCGGGCCTGCGCGCCCTGGCCGACGAACGGTTCGAGATGGTGGGACGCAGCCCCCCCATGCAGGCGCTGTACGCCCAGATCGTCAAGGTCGCCGCCACGCGCGCGCGCGTGCTCATCACGGGGGAATCAGGGACGGGCAAGGAGCTGATCGCGCGCGCCGTGCATCGGGAGAGCCCGTTGCGCGACCGTCCCTTCATCAAGGTGAACTGCGCTGCTATTCCTCCCGAGCTGATCGAATCAGAGCTGTTCGGGCACGAACGCGGCGCCTTCACCGGCGCCGTGGCGCGTCGCCGTGGCCTGTTCGAGATGGCGGACGGTGGAACGATTTTTCTCGACGAGATCGGGGACATGATCCTGTCGGCGCAGGCCAAGGTGTTGCGCGTGTTGCAATCGGGCGAGTTCACCCGGGTGGGCGGCGAGGTGACCGTCAAATGCGACGTGCGGGTGGTCGCCGCCACCAACCGCGACCTACAGGCGGCCGTGGCCGGGGGGCAGTTTCGCGAGGATCTCTATTTCCGGCTGGCGGTGGTGCCGCTGCGGGCCCCGCCCCTGCGGGAACGCGCCGATGACGTCCCCATGTTGTCGGCGGCATTCATCGAGGCGACTTCTCGCGAGAACGGCATGCGCCCCAAGGCCATCTCGCCCGAGGCGGTGCAGATCTTGTCGGCGTACCCCTGGCCCGGCAACGTCCGGGAGCTGCGCAATGTGATCGAACGGTTGGTGATCCTTTCGGAGGACAGCATTGGCACCGGTGATCTGCCGGAGGAGATCCTTGCCGAAGTGGAACGGAGCCGCCGCGAGCAGGCCGCCGGCGCTCTCGCTGGTACCGCCACCGCTTTGCCCCGCATCGATCTGCCGCCCGAGGCGCGCGCGCTGCCTCTGCGCGAATTTCGCGATCACGTGGAGCGGGAATACGTTCGAGCCAAGCTGGACGAGAACGGATGGAACATCTCGCGCACCGCCGGGCTGCTGGGCATCGAGCGCACCAACCTGCACAAGAAGATGCGCGCCTTGGGGCTGGGGCGTGAAGACCGAGGGTCGTGAGCGACGCCCCGGATAGCGCCAGCGCCGCGCGCCTGGAACGCGATCGCACCCGGCTGGCCGCGCTGGGCGCGCTGCTGGGGGGGCTGGGGGTGGTGCTGGGGGCGTTCGGCGCGCACGCGCTGCGGGCGCGCATCTCGCCCGAATTGCTGGAGGTCTACCGGACGGGCGTGTTCTACCAGCTGGTTCACGCCCTGGCGCTGTTGTCCCTGGCTGGCCTATGCGATCGGCTGCGCCGGCCCCGCCTGATCGTCACGCTCTTTGGAGCGGGGGTGCTCATTTTCTCGGGCAGCCTCTACGCGCTGGCAATCACCGGAACCCGCGCCTGGGGTGCTGTCACCCCGTTCGGAGGCGCCTGCCTGATAGCCGGCTGGGGGGTGGTGCTTTGCAGCCTGCTCTTCAGGCGTGCTTGATCGATTTAACGGTCAGCGTTGGGCCGGTCATCGCAAACGACAACATGTCACGCTCCACGTCGCCGACGATCTCCACCCGCACCCCATCGACCAGGGTGACGTCGCCCTCAGACCCCAGCGATTCCCGGTCGAGGACGTACGAGTCGCCCTGGTCTGTGACGAGCTGCCAGTGCCCCGCCTCAAGATCGCTTCGCCGGAGTGTTCCACGGTACTTGGACATCTCCCGAGGATAACTCAATTTATCGTCCGGGGGCGGAAACCACCTGCAGGCGTACCTGGACAATACCGGCCTTCAACATGCCCAGGCGGCGGGCGGCGGCCTCGGACAGGTCGATGATCTTCTTGCCGCTGGCGCACCGATCGTTGATACGCACCAGGACGCTACGCTGCTGAGCCTCCACTCTGGTGACCTTCACCCGGGTACCGAAGGGGAGCACCGAGTGCGCGGCGGTCAGGGCCGCCGGATCGTACCGTTCGCCATTGGCGGTGCGGTGGCCCGCCAGCCGCGCCGCATAATAGGTGGCCATCCCCTCTTCCACGGCGCCCGCACGACCCCCGCGCAACGCAGCGGATGGTCCGGCGCAGGTGGACAGCACGCAGAACATCGCGGCGGCGATGGCACTGGCCGTGAGGCGCGCCGCCCGTGCCTCAGACCTGGCCACTGCCCCCCGACGAAGAGCGGGACGAACCCGGAGGACCGTCACCGAGCAAATGTTCGCCCGACGCCCCCTCCGCCGGGGCGCCCGGTTCGGTTTCGTTGGGCGCCCCCGCCGCCCGCGCAGCCACCGCGCCGATGCCGTATTTTTCCAGCTTGTAGTACAGCGCGCTGGTCTTCACGCCCAGAATCCGCGCGCACTCCGTCTTCACGCCGCCCGACTTGTCGTACGCCTTCTCGATGAGCTGCCGCTCGAGATCCTCCAGGATCTCCGTGAGGGACATGTTTCCCACCGGCAGGGCCAGGGCGTTGTCCGACGACGGTGCCTTCAAGAACGCCGGCAGGGCGCCCACCCCGATGCGCTCACCCTCGGCGAACACCAGGCTCTGCTCCACCACATTCTCCAGCTCGCGCACATTGCCAGGCCAGCCGTAGGCGCACAGCCGCGCCAGGGCGGAATCGTCGAACCCGCGCACCGCCGGGTTGGTTCGGGGCCCCAGCTTGGCGATGAAGTGCGCGCAGAGGCGCGGGATGTCCTCGCGACGCTCGCGCAGCGGCGGAACCTCCACGGGGACCACGTGCAGCCGGTAGAACAGATCCTCCCGGAACCGTCCGGCGGCCACCTCGGTCTTCATGTCGCGGTGGGTGGCGGACACCACCCGCACGTCCACGTTCACCGTCTCCTCGCCGCCGACGCGCTCGAACTCTCGCTCCTGCAACACCCGCAACAGCTTCACCTGAACGGTGGGCGACACGTCGCCGATCTCGTCGAGGAACAGGGTCCCCTTGTCGGCCAGCTCGAAGCGGCCCAGCTTGCGCTTGATGGCGCCTGTGAAGGCCCCTTTCTCGTGGCCGAACAGCTCCGACTCCAGCAGCGACTCGGTCAAGGCGCCGCAGGCCACCTTCACGAAAGGGCCACGCGCGCGTTTGGAGCGTTCGTGGATGGCGCGGGCCACCAGCTCCTTGCCGGTCCCCGATTCGCCGTGGATGTACACGGAGGCGTCGGTGGGGGCCACCCGCTCGATGGTCTGAAAGACCGCACGCATACTGGCGGTCTCCCCGATGATCTCGCCAAATGAATAGGGAGCGGCGGCGTCCGCGCGCAGCGCCGCCGCATCCGCCTCCGCCCGCTCGCGCGCGCGCCGCTCCCGCCTCAGCTCCAGGGCGCGCTCCACCTTCAGGCGCACCACCTCCGGAGAAAATGGCTTCTGCAGGAAGTCGTGGGCGCCGAGACGCATCGCCTCCACCGCGGTCTCCACCGTACCGAAGGCGGTCACGATCATCACGGGACAGGCGGGATCGATGTCCTGAACCGCCTTGACCACCTCCAGCCCACCCAGCCCCTCCATCTTCAAATCCGTGATCACGAAGTCGGCGCCCCGCCGCTTCATGTGGGCCAGACCCTCGCTGCCACCAGTGGCCACGATGGCCTCATGGCCCATCCTGCGCACCGTCGCGGCGAGCCCTTCGCGCATGGTCTCATTGTCGTCGATGATCAGAATGCGCGGCATGGTGACTTCCTGGTTCAAAGCGAAAGCACGAAGTGGACGGAACGTGGACGGGGGGTGTACGGACGAAAGCAAAGCATACCCCAGAACGCCACCCGACCTGCGCGCGGCCGCCGCAAGCCGAGCACACCTGCGGTCGACGGCCAGGCAAGAATGATAGAAAAATCCAGGGCGGTGCACTAGGCTGCCCACGTGGCCAGAGGCGCTCGCGATGTGCTGGAACAGGTGCGGGCCGATGTCCGCAATCTGGCCGG
>JBDSME010000434.1:0-5414 GCA_039916065.1 Polyangia bacterium | reverse complement strand
ACTTCGGAGGCAGCCTGCTCGGCGATGGGACAGTCACCCCGCTGATAGCCGAGGCTGGCGAAACACGATTGCAGGTGCAAGGGCCGTGGATAGTAGATCGCGGTGGCGATCTGCTGCGCCGCCAGGTGGGCTTGCAGAGCATCACGCTCGGCGGCTGGCACGCGCACCACGAACTGATTCCAGACGCAGCCCGGGTCTGGCGGCGGGAGGACCAGCGGCGTGCCAGCTTCTCGCAGGGCGGTTTCATACAGGGCCGCCAGGCGCCGCCGTGCCGCCGTCCAGGCGGCGAGGTGGGGCACCTTCACGCGCAGGAGCGCTGCCTGCAGCTCGTCCAGGCGGAAGTTTCCTCCCACCATGATGTGGTCGGACTTCGAACGCGCGCCGTGGGTGCGCAGCAAGCGGATAGATTCGGCGAAGGCGCCGTCGTTCGTCACCACCATGCCGCCGTCGCCAAAACCACCGAGGTTCTTGGAAGGGAAGAACGACAGGGCCGCGCCCAGGCCCATGGTGCCGACGGTGCGCCCTTCGCTGTCCACCGCGCCGATGGCCTGCGCCCCGTCCTCCAACAGCGGAATTCCACGGGCCGCGCAGGCGGCGGCCAGGCCACGGGTCGGGGCGGCACGCCCGAACAGATGAACCGTCAACACCGCCCGGGTGCGCGGCCCCAGCCGCGCCGCGGCCGCGTCCTCGTCCAGGTTCAGGGTGGCGGGCTCGATGTCCGCGAAGCGGGGCACAGCCCCGAGGCGCGCGATCGCGCCCGCCGTGGCGAAGAATGAAAACGGCGTGGTCACCACCTCGTGGCCCGGCCCCACGCCCACCGCCATCAGCATGGCCAGCAACGCGTCGCTGCCCGACGAACAGCCCACGGCGTGGGACACCCGCAACGCATCCGCCAGCTCCTGCTCAAACGCGTGAACCTCCGAAGCCCCGGAGGCCGCGCCACCCAGGATGTACCTCCCCGATGCCAGCACGCGTGCTGCCGCCGCCCGCAGCTCATCGGCCAGAGCCAGGTTGTGCCGTCCCAGGTCCTGCGTGGGAACCGGCCCGGGCCCCTGCCCCTTGTCCCTGTCCGCTTTGTCCCGTTCGACGGCCGCGGGCGCGGCTCGCCTCACAGCGCCTTCCCGAAGTTGCCCAGCCACTTCTCGAACACCAGTAACGTCCACAGCTGCTTGCGATGGTCGTGCTTGCCCGAGACGTGCTCGTCGATGATGCGCGTGACCTGCTCGGGAGCGAAGAACCCTTCGCGCCGCAGCTTCTCGGGATGCAGCTCTTCCCGCAGCATGGGCAGCAGATCCTCCTTCATCCATCGCGCCACCGGCACGCCGAACCCCTGCTTGGGGCGATCGAGGATCTCGTCCGGCAGCTGTCCGCGCATGGCGGTCTTCAAGATGCGCTTGGTGGTGGTCCCCTGCATGCGCAGCTCGGGTGGCAACCCGCACGCGAAGTTCACCACGTCGGTGTCCAGGAAGGGGGCACGCGCCTCAAGGCCCACCGCACTGCTGGCCCGGTCGACCTTCACGTTGATGTCGCCGGCCAGATAGAACCGGCAGTAGTAGTTCATGATGACGTCCCACGAATCGCGGGCGCTGCTGCCGCCGGCCACCGCGTCGACACCGGCACCCAGGTTGACGTCGACGTCGTCCAGGGGATCGCCGGGGGCGCCCCGGAGCACGGCCGGGGACAGCAGGCTCTCTTGCTCTTCGGGAAGAAAGCTGGCCATCCACCGCTGGTGACGGCGCGGCCCGGTGGCGGAGACCCCGCGCAAGAACTGGTTCACCTTGAAATCCAGGCTGAAGTAGTCGGTCCCGGCTGGCAGCAGGGCGGCGGCGCGCCTGGCCATGGCGGCGCCCATGGTCCCGAGGGGACGGGGCAGGCGATCGTAGAAATCGCGCGCTAGTTTCTCGGCCTTGAAGGTGGGATACCCTGCGAACAGCTCATCACCGCCATCGCCCCCCAGCGCCACCGTGACGTGCTGCCGGGTGAACCGGGCCAGCAAGTAGGTCGGGATGATGGACGCGTCGGCCAGCGGCTCGTCCAGGAACTTCATCACGTCGGGCAGGATCCCCAGCAAGGACTGCGGGGTGAGCCGATCCTCGCGATGTTCAGTCCCGAACTGACGCGCCACCGCCCGGGCGTGGCTGGTCTCGTCGAAGCTGGTGTCGGAAAACCCGATGGAGAAGCTCTTGATACCCCCGTGTCCTCCCGCCGCCGCCATCAACGCCACCACCGTCGACGAATCGATGCCGCCGGAGAGAAACACGCCCAGCGGGACGTCCGACACCAGGCGGCGTTTGACCGCGCGGCCGAGCAGCATACGCAACTCCTCCGCCGCTTCTTCCTCGCGGCGGGGGGCGTGCGTGGCCGGGAAAGGGAGCTCCCAGTAGCGGCGGATCACGGGCGGCGGCGCTCCCGCCGTATCGGCTCCCCGCGCGGTGAGGTCCAGAGTCAAGCACTGTGCGGCGTCCAGCTTGCGCGCCCCCTTGATGATGGCCCGGGGAGATGGCACGTACTCGTAGGTCAGGTAGCGGCGCAGCGCCTCCAGATCCACGGCCCGATCCAACCCCGGCACGGGCAACAGTCCCTTCAGTTCAGAGGCGAAGGCGAACAGGGGCGGCCGCCCCCCGTCACGGGCGACGCTGGCCCAGTAGAAGGGCTTCTTGCCCATGCGGTCGCGGGCGGCGAACAGGCGTCGCCGCCGGCCGTCCCAGATGGCGAACGCGAACATGCCGTCGATGCGATCCAGCATCTTCTCGCCCCACTCTTCGTATCCATGCACCAGCACCTCGGTGTCGGACCGGGAGTGAAAGCGATGCCCCAGGGCGGACAGCTCGTCGACCAGCGCGCCGAAATTGTAGATCTCGCCGTTGAACGTGACCTGCACCGCGCCGTCTTCTCCGCCCATGGGCTGAGTCCCCGCGGCGCTTAGGTCGATGACCGACAACCGGCGGTGCCCCAGCCCCACGCCCGGGGCCGACCAGAACCCTTCGCCGTCAGGACCCCGGGGGGCCAGCGCCCGCGTCATGCGACGCAACAGCTCGCCGTCCACGGGCGCGCCCGTGGGATCGATGAGGCCGGCGATGCCACACATGGGCGCGCTCCCGCTAGACCGACCCGGCGCTGACGCCGGTGATGACGGGACCGGACTTCTGCAGGCGGGGGGCCTCGAAGTTCACGGTTTCACCGATGAGGTAGGTCGTCTTGGCCTGCGACTCGTGATAGGTGCGAATCTGCAGCTCGGCGATCAACCCCATCATGATGAACTGGACGCCCAACATGAACAGGAACACCGACACCACAAACAACGGGTTGCGGTGCACGTAGGCGTGTTCGGCGATGCGCTGAAACAGGGTGTACGCCGCCGCCAGGATGCCGCCCGCGCACAGGGTGAAGCCCATGCCGCCGAAGAAGTAGAGCGGCTTGGTTGAGTAGTCGCCCAGGAACTTCACGGTGATCAGGTCCAGCAGCACCTTGAAGGTGCGCATCAGGCCGTACTTGGACTTGCCCTCGCGGCGCGCGTGGTGGGTGACGACCATCTCGGTGACCCGCGCCCCCGCCCACTTGGCGTAGATGGGGATGAAGCGGTGCATCTCGCCGTAGAGGTTGACCTCGTCCAGAAACTCCCGCTTGTACGCTTTCAGCGTGCAGCCGTAGTCGTGCAGCCTGACGCCCGAAACGCGGCCGATCACCCAGTTTGCGATCCATGAAGGCAGCTTGCGGGTCGCTACCTTGTCCTGGCGATCCCGCCGCCAGCCCGAGACCACGTCGAACCCCTCGTCCAGTTTCTGCAACAGCTTGGGGATGTCTGCCGGATCGTTCTGCAGGTCGGCATCCATCGGGATGATGACGTCGCCCCGCGCTGCCTTGAACCCGGCGGCCATCGCCGCCGTCTGTCCGTAATTGCGGCGGAAGCGGATCAGGCGCATCCAGGGCCGCGTCACGCACGCCTCGCGCAGCTTGGCGAAGCTCCCGTCGCGAGAACCGTCATCGACCAGGATCATCTCGGTCTCGCGGCCCATGCCGCGCAACGTGACCTCGGCAGCGTCCAGGGCCGCGATCAGCCGTGGCACCGTTTCGGCCTCGTTGTAACAGGGAATGACGATTGTGACGTGCATGAAGAACCTAGAATACGCGATCTGGTTGCTAAGGTGCGATTCCCGGGCGCAGCGAACAATTGTGGCACGAGCCGCGCGGTGGTGTGCGCCCCTCGCTTTTCCCGGGAGAGGTGTCTATCGAAACCAGTCCACCGTTTTACGCATTCCCTGCGCGAACGTCACCAGGGGACGGTAGTTCAAGACCTCGCGCGCGGCCGAGATGTCCGCCCGCGAATGGCGGACGTCGCCGCTGCGCGCCGGTTCATGCCGCCGCGCGATGGGGCGGCCCACAATCTGTTCCAGCATATCCAGCACCTGGTTGATGGATACGGCCTCGCCACGGGCCACGTTGAACACCCGCCCCGCGGCATCGCTCGCTTCGGCCGCCAGAAGGTTGGCGGCGACGACATCCTCGATGAAGCAGAAGTCGCGCGATTGCTCGCCGTCTCCGTAGATCACCGCCGGCTGACCCTTCAACGCCGCCGTCGCAAAGCGCGGAATGACCGCCGCGTAGTGGGACCTTGGATCCTGGCGCGGTCCAAATACGTTGAAGTAGCGTAGCGCCACGGTCTCCAGGCCGTACACCTTGTAAAACGCCTGGCAGTAAAGCTCGCCAGCCAGTTTCGCCACCGCGTAGGGCGACAGCGGAGCGGTGGCCATGGTCTCAACCTTTGGCAAGGTAGGAGTGTCGCCGTAGGCGCTCGAGGACGCCGCATACACCACGCGCCGGGTCCCCGCTTGCCGGGCCGCCTGGAGCACCTTCAAGGTGCCGGTAGCGTTTGCCTCATTGGAGGACAGGGGGTCCGCCACCGAGAGCGGGACAGACGAGATGGCCGCCTGGTGAAAGATCAGGGATACCCCGCGCACCGCCGCCCCCAGCGCAGCGTCGTCCAGGATGTCGCCCTCCAGCAGCTCCACACCAGCGAGGCCCTGGACATTCTCGCGACGTCCCGAAGAGAAATTGTCCAGCACCCGAACCCGGTCTCCTCGCGCCAACAAGGCGCGCGCTATCGACGTGCCTATGAAGCCGGCACCGCCGGTGACGAGACAAAGACTGGACATTGGTTTGACAATGTCGCACGCGTCTGCTGAGGTTTCAAGCCGCCCAGACCCCGGAAAACACTGTCAAAAAGCACCCAAAAGCACTCATGAGCGTACTCAAAGCTCGCATTCAAGCGTGCCAGGCACGGGTGGTCGTGGTGGGCGCCGGCTACGTCGGGCTGCCCCTGGCCGTGGAGACGGCGGCCGCCGGTTTTCCCACTGTCGCCTTCGACAAGAGTGCCGAGAAGGTGCGCGCCATCAACGAGGGTGTGTCCTACATCA
>JBDSME010000433.1:0-6872 GCA_039916065.1 Polyangia bacterium | reverse complement strand
TGTTCAAGCTGGGGCGGGTGGTCGAAGACGAGGACATCCCTGGCACCCTCAATGTCGGTCACGCGTTGCCCACGCTGGCCGAGGCGTTCATCTACATCGGACTGGTAAAGGTTGATATGACCACCCTGGTGAGCATGATCGCCTCCGCCGTGGCTGGTGCGTACCTGGGCGCTGGCGTGGTGGCGCGCTGGCCGCGGCAGAAGCTCCAGCTCGCCATGGGCCTGCTGTTGCTGGTGGCGGCGGCGATCATCGTGCTGCGACAGCTGGCCCTGGTTCCCGGCGGGGGCGGCGCCCTGGGGGTCAGCGGCGCCCGTCTGGCGATCGGCCTGGCGGGAAACTTTCTGCTGGGCGCGCTCATGACCCTGGGTATCGGCCTGTTCGCGCCTTGCATGATCCTGGTCAGCCTGCTGGGCATGAACGCCGACACCGCTTTTCCCATCATGATGGGCTCGTGCGCCTTCCTGATGCCGGTGGCCAGCCTGCGCTTCATCCGGTCGGGACGCTATGACCTGCGCGCCGCGCTTGGCCTGACCCTGGGCGGGGTGCCGGCCGTACTGGTGGCGGCCTACCTGGTCACCTCCTTGCCTTTGGGTGCCGTCAAGTGGCTGGTGGTGGTGGTGGTGGTCTACACTGCGGCAGCCATGCTGAACTCAGCGCGCCAGGGAAAAGCCGTCATCCTCCCACCCTTCCCACCCCTGCCACCCCTGCCACCCCTGCCACCCCGCTCCCCCGCGGCAGCCGCCACCCCGCCGCACCCCGAAGGCGGTTCACTATGAAGGGCGGGAGCGGTCGTCCTGGCAATCCGTTGTTCGCCACCCTGTCCGTCGACAGGCTGCGCGCCGAATCGGAGCGCCCGCATGGCCTGAAGCGGAACCTCACCGCGACCGATCTGGTGATGCTGGGAATCGGCGCCATCATCGGCACCGGCATCTTCGTGCTCACCGGGCACGCCGCCGCCGCCAACGCCGGTCCGGCGGTGGTGCTGTCGTTCGTGGTCGCCGGCATCGCCTCGGGATTCGCGGGCCTCTGCTACGCCGAGATGGCGTCGATGATCCCCGTCTCCGGCAGCGCCTACACCTACTCATACGCCACAATGGGCGAGCTGGTGGCCTGGATCATCGGTTGGGACCTGATCCTCGAATATCTGGTCGGCGCCGCCACCGTCAGCGTGGGCTGGTCCGGCTACGTGGTCTCCTTCTTGCGTGACGTGCTGGGCATCGCCCTGCCCAGCCAGTGGACCGGGCCCCCCTTTCGCTACGACGACGTGCACGGTCACTTCGTCTCCACAGGCGCCATCCTGAACGTGCCGGCCATCTTCATCACCCTGCTCGCCACGGTGATCCTGGTGGTGGGCATCAAGGAATCCGCGCGCTTCAACAGTGTCATCGTCGCCATCAAGGTCATGGTGGTGCTGTTGTTTCTGGTGTTCGCCGCCAAGTTCATCAAGCCGGCGAACTGGCATCCCTTCATCCCCGAGAATCAGGGGCCGGGTAAGTTCGGCTTCTCCGGCATCATGCGCGGGGCCTCGGTGGTGTTCTTCGCCTATATCGGGTTCGATGCGGTCTCCACCACCGCCCAGGAGGCAAAGAATCCCCGGCGCGACCTGCCCATCGGCATCCTCGGTTCACTGGCCATCTGCACCGTGCTTTACATCCTGGTTTCCCTGGTACTGACGGGCGTGGTCCCCTATCAGCAGCTCTCGGTGGCTCACCCCATGGGGCTCGGCGCCGCGGCGACCGGGTTGCGTTGGTTGGAGGCGGCGGTCGAACTGGGCGCCATCGCCGGCCTGTCGTCAGTGATGGTGGTGATGCTTATGGGACAGCCCAGGGTGTTCTTCTCCATGGCCCTGGATGGCCTCTTTCCCCCCTTCGCCACCAAGATCCACCCGCGCTTTGGAACGCCGTACGTGACCACCATCCTGGCCGGTGCGTTCTGCGCCGCCTGCGGTGCGCTGTTCGACATCGGCGTGCTCGGCCACCTGGTTTCCATCGGGACGCTGTTTGCGTTCGCGCTGGTCAGTATGGGCGTCTTGATCTTGCGCCGCACGCGACCGGACATCCCGCGCGGGTTCACCGTTCCGGGCGGTCCCTACCTGGTCCCGCTGTGCGGGGTGGCCACCTCGCTTTACATCATCTACGAATCAGGCTGGGCCACGCAGCTCCGGTTGATCATCTGGATGGCCATGGGCCTGGTTATCTACGCCGCCTACGGCCGGCGCCACTCAAAATTGCGCGCCGAGACGGCGGCGGCTCGGCGCTCGCAATAACCGCGGGGATGTTCATCCGGCACCGCAGCATGCGGCCGGGCAAGGCCGCGGACATGTGCCAGCGACGCATCGCCCGCACCATGCAAGCACCCGCTTCCTCGTCGAACACGGAATCACCGGCCAGGCCCACCGAAGCAATCAACCCGTTGGGCTCGATGTAGAAGCTGGCGGACGCGCCGTTGGCGGTGACAGTCCCGCAGTCGGCCAGCAGGTGCATGAATGCCGTCACGTCCCGATCGACCTTCAGGCTGTCCTCGAGATCTTGTACCTGCATCTGGTGGGTGGAACGAAATTCGACCGGGTATTCAAAGGTGGTGGCCTTGTGCCCGGCGGGGGCAGGGAACCGCATGCCACGACCGACGTCCACCAGACACCGTTCCACCTCGTAGTTGCCCAGGTCCGTCGACACCACCAGCACGTCCCGGGGCTTGCCGTCGCCGCTCACCATGAAACGCAGATTCACTTTGCCCGAAGCATAACGCTGGGCACGGCCCGCGCGCGCATAGCAGTCGCGCACCTCTCCCATGTGCTGTGCCATGGTCTCTTCGATGTCGGCGCTCTCGTACACGCCCACCTCGTTCACCAGGCCCATATCGTGGGCGCCGCTGGTCTTGTCGTAGCTGTTGCCCTCCGTGGCAGCCACGATCGAACCACCCTCATAACGGCCGCCCCTGGTGGCTTGCCGATCGGACGCGCACCCGACCAGCAGCGGAGAAACGAAGGTCAACAGCGGTAGTACGTAAAACTTCATGCGTTCCAACCTCGGCTATGGTTGTGGTCGTTTGCTCGGACGCGCCACCCCGAAAAACGCACCACGCCCACACGTGCCACGCGCCGGAAGACGGACCAAATGACTATCCGATCGAAATGCCGATCGAAACGCCGATCGAAATGCCGAACGAAACGGAGACGACTAAAATTAGGTTGCGGCGGCGAAGCCGCAAGTACTAGTAGGCGGGCTCGAAGTGATACACGTACTGCATGGATCCCGGGTGCTCGATTTCGGGGAATTCGAACTCCTTGATCTTGGCGATCAAGCAGTCGTCAACCTCTTTGCTGTTCAGGCTCGAGTTCACGATGGAGACATCGGACGCTTTGCCGGATGGCTCAAGGGAAATTAGTACGGCCACGTGTCCCTTGAAGGCGCGATCGTGCTTCTCGGCGAGCACGTCGTTGTAACACTTCAGGGTAGACGGGTTGCGTTGCTGCAGCAGAAGCTGGATCTCGGCCTGCTTGTCGGGCGCGATTCCGCCGGTCTCCGCGGCCCGTTCGGAGTTCGGCACCACCCGTACCCGCTCCTCGCCGCCACCCTCGCCGGTGGTGGCGCAAGCCGCGGTAAACAGGGCCGATGCCGCGGCGCCCAGAAGGAGCGCCCCCGTCAGGCCGAATACCGTTCGTGTCGTCCTCATCGGGCAGCCTCCAAGTCGCAGATCGCAGGGGAAATCAGAAGACCGAACTTTAACGTCATTCTCGCGGCCGGGCAAAGTGTCCTACCTTTCAGTTGCCGCACGGTTTCCGGTGCCAGGCCCACGTCGCGTCTCGTCACAAGGCCAGCAGGTTTCGGGCAATGACCAGCCGCTGGATCTCGCTGGTTCCTTCGTAGATCTCGGTGATCTTGGCGTCGCGAAAGTGTCGTTCCACCGGAAAATCGGTGAGATACCCGTAGCCACCGAACACCTGCACCGCCTCCTTGGCGGCGCGGTTCGCCACCTCGGAGGCCAGGAGCTTGGCCATGGCGGCCTCGGTGGTGTACCGGCCGGCTTGATCCTTCTTCACGGCGGCGCGCCAGATCATCAGCCGGGCGGCGTCGATCTCCGTGCACATATCGGCCAGCTTGAACTCGATGGACTGATGGCGCGCGATGGGCTGTCCGAAGGTTTTCCGCTCCAGCGCGTAGGCGGTGGCATCCTCGAATGCGGCGCGGGCTATGCCCAGCGCCTGGGCGGCGATCCCGATCCGCCCTCCATCCAGGGCCCCGAGGGCGATCTTGTATCCCGAACCCGGCGCGCCCAGCAGCGCGTCCGCCGGCACCACCGCGTCGGTCAGGAAGAGCTGCGCCGATGGCGCGCCGCGGATCCCCAGCTTGTCATCCGGGGGGCCGAACTTCACCCCGGGCGTTCGCGTGTCGACCAGGAAGGCGGAGATGCCCTTCGCCCCGGCGCCGGGCTCCGTGGAAGCCAGCAGCACCACCAGGTCCGCCACCGGCCCGTTGGTCACGAAGTTCTTGGTGCCGTTGAGCACCCAGCCGCCGCCTTCGTGCGCTTGGGCTTCCGCTTGGCCTTGCCGCCGCGCCACGGTACGCAGCGCGCCCGCGTCCGAACCCGACTCTGGTTCGGAAAGCGCGAAGCAGCCCAGCTTTCGCCCGGAGGCCACGTCCGGCAGCCAGGCGCGCTTCTGCGCGTCCGTTCCGTGCGCCAATAGGGGACCGCACACCAGCGAATTGTTCACCGACATGATCACCGCGGTGGAGGCGCAGGCGCGGGCGATCTCCTCCAGCGCCAGCACGTAGCTGACGGTGTCCATGCCGGCCCCCTCCCAGGTCTGCGGCACCGCGACGCCCATCAGGCCCAGGCTGCCCATCTTCGCCACCAGTTCGCGCGGGAACCGATGTGCGCGATCGATGGCGGCGGCTTGGGGCAACACTTCGCGGCGGGCGAACTCGCGGGCGGTGTCCCGTATCATCTGCTGTTCTGGCGTCAGTTCGAGATCCATTGGTGCTTGCTCCCCTCCACGATACTCCGTTCGCGCGCCGCCTGCCTGCTTGCTTGCTTGCTTGAGCGCTTGCTGCTCGCTGCGCTCAGCGTCCTTGCCACGGCGGGGGCTGCTTCTGCTTGCCGAGGAACGCTTGCATGCCGCTCTTCAGGTCGGCCGTGGTGAACAGGGAGGCGAACAGCTCGCTCTCCTGTCGCAAGGCCTCGGCCAGCGGCTGGTCGGCCCCCGCCCGGAGCGCTCTCTTGAGGGCGGCGATGGCCAGCGGGGCGCGCACCGCGAGCTGGCCGGCCGTGCGCCGCGCCTCGGTCATCAGCTGGTCGGCCGGGAAGATCCGATTGCACAGGCCGATGCGCAGCGCCTCGGCCGCGTCGATGGTGTCGCCCGTGAACAGAAGCTCGCGCGCTCGCGCGATGCCCACCCGGCGCATCAACCGCTGTGTCCCCCCAAAACCGGGGATGGCGCCCAGCTTCACTTCCGGCTGACCAAACCGCGCGCTCTCGCTGGCGTAGATGAAGTCACACGCCAGCGCCAGCTCGCAGCCGCCGCCCAGCGCGAACCCGTTGACGGCGGCGATCACCGGAATGGGCAGCGCCTCGATCCGGTCCCCCACCAGATGGCCCAACCGCGAGAATTCCCCCGCCTGATCGGCGGTCATGGTCGACAGGGCGGCGATGTCGGCGCCGGCCACGAAAGCCTTTTCGCCGGCGCCGGTGACGATCACCGCGCGCAGCCCCGGGTTGAGGGCGGCCGCGTCCGCGCACGACGCGAAGACGGCCGCAAGCTCGCGCATGGTGGCGACGTCTATCGCGTTCAGGGCGGCCGGGCGATCGATGGTGACCAGGCGAACCGCGCCCGGCGCACCACCGGACGAAGCCGGCTCGTCCTGCACCCGCACATTCACTGACGCGCCTTCGGTGCTCGCGGGGGGCAACCGTGGTCCGCTTCCACTTGCACCGCCACTTCCGCTTCCCGCGCCGCTCAAGAGCTGGCGCCTCCGGGCGACGCCGCCGCGGCAGGGTAGCGATAGAAGCCGCGCCCGGTCTTTCGCCCCAGCCAGCCCGCGGCCACGTACTGGCGCAAGAGCGGACAGGGCCGGTACTTCTGATCACCGAGCTCGCGATGCAAGACCTCCAGGATGGCCAGAGTGGTATCCAGGCCGATGAGATCCATCAGGGTCAGCGGCCCCATGGGATGACGCAGCCCCAGGTTGATGGCAACGTCGATGTCCTCGGCGCTACCGATCCCTTCGAACAGCGCGAAGCACGCCTCGTTCAGCAACGGCATCAGCAGGCGGTTGACGATGAAACCAGGTACATCGCGCGACACCACGGTGATCTTCTCCAGCCGTTCCGCCAGGGCCCGGGTAATCTCGTAGGTCTGGTCCGCCGTGGCCAAGCCGCGGATGAGCTCCACCAGCTTCATGAGCGGTGGCGGATTCATGAAGTGCATTCCAATCACCCGGCCAGGACGGGTGACGGCGCTGGCGATCGCGGTGATGCTGATGGACGAGGTGTTGGTGGCCAGGACCACCCCCGCCCGGCAACCTTGGTCCAGAGCGTGAAAGATCTCGCGCTTTGTCTCGAGCTTCTCCGTGGCGGCTTCGATGGCGAAGTCCACGGACTCCAGATCGCCGTAGAGGTCAGAAGGACGGATGCGCGACAGGATGGCCTCGCGCTGGGCGGCCGCCATCTTCCCCTTTTCCACCAGGCGCGACAGGTCCGTCGCCACCACGGCCTTGCCGCGTTCGGCGAGATCGCGGCCGGCGTCGATCAGCAGCACCTCGATCCCGTGAGCGGCGGCAAGCTGGGCGATGCCGCGCCCCATCTGTCCGGCACCGATGATGCCCAGCCGTTGCACGGCCGCATCGTCCCCGGAACCTGCTCCGTCGTTGGGT
>JBDSME010000432.1:0-6142 GCA_039916065.1 Polyangia bacterium | reverse complement strand
TCGCCCGCGCTGATGGCGCCGCTCTCCACCAGCGCGTTGCTGATGTCCAGCGCCAGCGGGTTCCAGCGCAGCAATCCAGTTAGCTCGGCCACGGCGCGGAAGGGGCTGCGTCCGGCGGTGACCAGAGGAGGCACCACCGGATACACGGATACCCCAGAGAGCAGACAGCGGCGCGCCGTCAACACCCAGGCCACGGGCACCCCATCGAGCAACGCCAGCAGTCGAGCCATCGCCCGATCGCTCTCGTGATTGTCGAGCACGATCAACATGCCGCCACGTTCGACCAGATGCCGGCGCAGCGCCGCCAGCCGCTGATCACGGGCCCCCAGGCCGCCCAATGACACCTTCATGCGGATGGCAAGCATGTCGAGCAGGGTCTGGTGGTCCCAGGCGCCCACGCGAAACCACTCGATACCGCCGGGGTAGTCGCGGCGCAGGCGGTTGCCCAGCGCCGCGGCCAGCGTTGACTTACCGCTGCCGCCGGCTCCCACCAAAGCCAGGCGCGGGTGCAGCCCGGAACGGGCCGCCGCCATCAAGGTGCGCAACTCGGCCGCACGCCCCATGAAGGGCCTGGGCGGGGGTGGAAATGCCATCGGCGGTGTCTGTACCACACCGCCGGCGCGGGCGGCGCCGCTACCTTCCGACGTTCGCGCGTAGGCTGGCCACGAAGTCAGCCACCACGACGTCCAGCCGGCCGGCGATCTCGGGGTCAATGTCCAGGCCGTGGTCGGTGGGACGACGGACCAGCAGCTTGTCCAGGATGAAAAGGCCGGCCACCACGTGCATGGCGCCGAGCGACGACAGCACCGGACGCAGGGCGTAGTCCAGCGCCAGCACGTGCGCGATGGTGCCGCCGGTGGCCAGCGGCAACACGATCTTCCCGCGCAGACCGAACTGGGGCAGCAGATCCAGGAAGGACTTCAACACGCCGGTGTAGGCGGCCTTGTAGATGGGGGTGGCCACCACCACGCCGCGCGCCCGGTCCACCAGAGCGAGCGCCTCCTTCATCGCGGGGGACTCCGTCCGTCCCCAGAGCAGATCCTCCGGCGGCAGATCGCGGACGTTGATGGTGGTTACCTCGAAGCGCTGTTGAACCAGCGCCGCACTCACGGTTTCAGTGAGCGCCCGCGTGCGCGAATCCGACGATGGGCTGCCGACGATGCTGACGATCAAGGACATGGCAATGTGATTGAACCGATCGCAGGTTACCCCAGTCGCTCGATCCGGCCACCGGCGTGGCGGGCAAATCGTCCTTCGCTGCGCGGGTGAACCGGGGCGTCGTCGGGCCAGGGCCAACCGCCGAAGCGGGTACGCTGGTAGTCGATGAACGCCTGCTGGAGCTCGGCCGGCGTATTCATCACAAACGGCCCGCGCTGGGCCACGGGTTGGTTGATGGGGCGTCCCT
The DNA here is from genome assembly GCA_039916065.1 of Polyangia bacterium. Lineage (GTDB taxonomy): Bacteria > Myxococcota_A > Polyangia > Fen-1088 > Fen-1088 > FEN-1088. Next base: position 4,737 of record JBDSME010000432.1, on the reverse strand, counting down.
GGAGGAGCAACAACTCGCTCTCGGTGGGGCCGTTTTCCAGGGCGGCGGGTGCGTCGGCCCTCAGTTGCACACTGTGGTAACCGGGGATGTCGCGTCCGCCCACGCGCAGCTGCCTCCCGCGGAAAAAGTAGAGCGTACGGTTGGTGCCCTGCCTCGCCGGCGGCAAGGTCCAGCGGGCGCCGGGCGCCATCTTGATGGTCCAGATCGCAACGTCGCTGTCGGATCGTGCCGCCCATGAATCGGGCGGCGGGGCGGGGGCGCGGTGGCCGTCCAGCGCGCCGGCCACCATCATCACCTCGGCGGTGGGTCCGGCGCCGGCTTCGTCCCGAACCATCACGACGGGAAGAGATTCCCGCCACAACATGGAGAAGTACGGGTCAACCAGCTTGCTCTCGGACGGCAGATTCAGCCAGATCTGGAAAAGCTCCAGCGGGTTTGGGGCCTGCCGGTTCAAGAGCGGAAACATCTCGGAATGCACCACCCCCTTGCCGGCGGTCAGCCACTGGGTGTCGCCGTGTCCGAATCGAGCCGCGGCCCCCAGCGAGTCGGAGTGATCGATGAAGCCGCGCCGCACGATGGTCACCGTTTCGAACCCGCGGTGCGGATGCTGGGGGAATCCCGGCACCACATCACCGTGGTACATCCGCCAGCCGTCGCGACCCTCGAAATCCTGTCCCAGGTCGCGGCCGGTCAGCGAGGCCGCCGGTCCCAGGACTTCGTTTCCGGTCGGATAGGCGTCGTCGTGATGGACGCAGAACAAGAATGGGTCCACGGTCTCCCAGGGAAACCCCAGCTTTTTCACCTGCCCGACCACAGCATCAGCACTCATAGGCCACCTCCGTTCTCGTGACTCACACCAGCCTAGCAGCTGATAGCATTCAGTGTGGCCACGGGCGCGGTAGCCGATGGCCAGAACGCCGGGGCCAATCTATGCTGCCGCGCAGACACGATGAAAACCCAGAAGCTCGGCGACTCCGATCTTGAAATCACCTCAGTCGGCCTGGGCACCTATGCCATCGGGGGCTCCGGCTGGAAGTTCGCGTGGGGGCCACAGGACGATGCGCAATCCATAGCCGCCATCCGCCACGCTTTGGAAAGGGGCATCAACTGGATCGACACGGCGCCGGTGTACGGATTCGGCCACGCCGAGGAGATCGTGGCCCGGGCCATCGAAGGACTGCCCAGGCGGCCCTTCATCTTCACCAAGTGCTCCATGGTGTGGGACGCCGAGGGACAGATATCCAATGTACTGAAGAGTCAATCGATCCGACGCGAGGTGGAAGACAGCCTGAAGCGCCTGCGCGTGGAGGTGATCGACCTCATGCAAATTCACTGGCCGCGCGCCCAGGCGGACCTCGAGGAGGCCTGGCAAGCGCTGGCGGATCTGAAGCAGGCGGGCAAGGTCCGCTACATCGGCGTGTCCAACTTCGACGTCGCGCAGCTGGAACGGGCACGCAAGATCGCCCCCATCACCTCGCTGCAGCCGCCCTATTCGATGTTGAACCGCGGCATCGAGGGGGAGCTCTTGCCGTACGCCGCCAAACATGGCATCGGCGTGCTCGCCTACGCCCCGATGCAGAGTGGATTGCTCTCCGGGAAGATGACGCGAGAACGGGTACAGAACCTACCGGCGGACGACTGGCGCGGCGACAGCACCTACTTCCAGGAGCCGGAGCTGTCCCGCAACCTTGCGGTCGCCGACACCCTGGCCGAGATCGCCGGCGAGCTGACCAGCGCCGGCGCGAAGCCGTTCACGGTTCCCGAGGTGGCCATCGCCTGGGTCCTGCAACAGCGCGGCGTCACCGCCGCCATCGTGGGCGCGCGCCGCCCCGAGCACGTGGACGACTTTCTGCGCGCCGACCAGCTCCGTCTCGATGACCGCCATCTGGCGCGCATCGAAGCGGCCCGACGGGGTGGTCCCGCCACGCCGGGCGCGCCGCCCCAGGGGCGTTAGCAGGTAACCCAGGTCGACGACCCACGCCACCTCGATCCATGTCTTTTTCGTTTTCGGTGGGCGCCCGTGATCCCGTGTCGCGCGCCCGGCGCGGAACCCTGCATACGGCGCGCGGGGTGGTGGAGACGCCGGTGTTCATGCCGGTGGGGACACGGGCCAGCGTGACGGGCATGTCGCCGGACGAGCTACGGGCGCTGGGTGTGCCCATCATCCTGGCCAACACCTATCACCTGTTGCTTCGCCCGGGTCCCGAACTCTTCCGCCGCGTCGGGGGGATACACGCCTTCATGCGCTGGCCAGGGCCCGTGCTGACGGACTCCGGCGGCTACCAGATCTTTTCGTTGCCCACCGAGCGCACGGTGTCGGAGGCGGGAGCGCGCTTCGCCAGCTACGTGGATGGACGCATCCACCAGCTCACGCCGGAGGGTTCCATCGCGATGCAGACGGCGATCGGCTCGGACATCATGATGGTTCTGGACGAGTGCATCCCCGCCACCGCCGACGAATCGGCCGCGCGCGCCGCCATGGAGCGGACGCACCGCTGGGCGCTGCGCAGCCTGGCGGCGCGCGCCAATCCGGCGCAGGCCCTGTTCGCCATCGTTCAGGGCGGCCTGGTCCCCGAGCTGCGGCGCGCTTCGGCGGGCTTTCTGACCGCGCACCACTTTGATGGATTCGCCATCGGCGGACTGGCGGTGGGGGACACCCGCGCCCAGCGCGAAGATATGACCGCCTTCGCCGCCGAGCTCTTGCCGCCGGCGGCGCCGCGCTATCTGATGGGGGTGGGGACCCCGCCCGATCTGTTGACGGCCATCGCCTGCGGCGTGGATATGTTCGACTGCGTGATCCCGACGCGCCTTGCCTGGCAGGGGACCGCCTTCACCTCCACCGGGCGGGTGCGGGTCACGCGTGGAATCTACCGGGCGTCCGAGGCGCCCCTGGACGCGGCCTGCGGCTGCGCCACCTGCACCACTTTTTCGCGGGCCTACCTGCATCACCTGGTCAAGTGCAGCGAACCCCTGGGCCCCCGGCTGCTCACCTTGCACAATCTTCACTACTACCTGGAGCTGATGCGGCAGGCGCGTGCCGCCATCGGCGACGGCGTTTACGCCGCTTTCGCGCGCCAAAAGCTGGCGGAGATGGATTGTCACGAACGTCTGGATGTTCCGCCGTGAGCAGGGACGACGACGAGCGGGGCGCCGGACCTGCTAGGGACCCCGGCCCCGAGCGCCCGGCCCATCAACTTGTCCGCACCCGTTCGGGGGCACTGGCGATGCGCAGCCTGATCGCCGACGAGGTGATGCACCCGGGCGTGGGGCCGCTGGAGGAGGCCCAGCGGCTGTATGTCGGGCAAGCGCATCTCGGGGCACGGCTGAGGGCCAGCGGATCCCGGGCCGGTGAGTCGGTGGCACCTCATCAGGCGAGGCTGGTGTTGTTCGACGTCGGCATGGGCGCCGGGTCGAATGCCGCCGCGGCGTTCGGCGAGTCCGCGCGGGCCCCGGATGGCGCCGCCCGCCTGGAGCTGGTCAGCTTCGAACGCGATCTCGGTGCGTTGCGGTTGGCGCTGACGGAACCGGCCGCCTTCGGATTGCAGGGCGCTTGCGGTGAGGCCGCGCGGGCGCTGCTGGAGTCCGGGCGCCACGAAAGCATCCGTACGCTGTGGAGGCTGGAACTGGGGGACGCGGCAGAGGCGCTGGCCCGCCAGCCGCACGCTGCCGACATCGTGTTCTGGGATCCGTTTTCTCCGCGAATCAATCCCGGATTGTGGACGGTGTCCGCCTTTTCGCTCCTGCGACAGGTGGCCGGACCGCGGTGCACTCTGTTCACGTACAGCGCCTCGACCGCCGTGCGCCTGGCCCTGCTGCTGGCGGGCTGGACGGTGGGAATTGGTGACGCCATCGGCGACAAGGCCACCACCACCGCCGCCGCCATGCACGGGGACGACCTGGCGCGGCCTCTGGATGCCACCTGGTTGCGGCGGCTGGCCCGCGCCGACGTTCCGCTGCCGGCCGACGCCCCCGCCGACGCTGTTCAGCGGGTGGCCGCCTTGCCGCAGTTCGCGTTCACACCGCGCGGGCCCGGTGGAACGTCTCCAGCGCCTGGTTCGCGGTGACGATGGTGGCCAGGCTGCTGACCACTGTTTCGAGGTGTGGGCCCGGGATAGCGAAGTAGGCTTCGTCGTCGCCGGCCCCCGTGTAGACGCGGTTGCCCACGCAGCCGAAACTGGACGCGGTCTTGCCGGTGGCGATGGCCTGCGGGAGCACCGCGCAGGTGGGCCGCCCCAGCGTGGCGCCGTCGCCGGCCGTCCCCGATGCCTGCGCCGCCTCCGCCAGCAACATCATCTGGCGGGCGTTCCCACGCACCAGGACCACGTCGGGGTCGCACGGGGCAGCCGCCAGCGGCGCGTACACAGCCACACCGAAGGGCGCCTTGCGCTGGGGGATCTGGGGGATGTCCGCCATCTTCAGGTATTTCAGCCCCACCATGGTGGTGATCAGACCTTCCAGTTGCTTGCCCACCTCTGCCGGCATGGACACGCCGTGGGTGTGCGCGCCGATGGGGCACCCGAAGTGATCGGCGGCCTCGGTGAAGAAGACCTGACCCTGTTCAGCGGCGACGCGCCAGTAGCCGCAGCCGGCGGGCTGAGCGGTGCCGATCCGGGGCACCTCCGCGGGGGCCTTCTCGCGGAAAGCCACCGCGATCGGCGACGTCTTGGTTTGCAAGAGGTGCTGCAGGTTGTCGCTGAGGAGCTTGGCGTTCATTGCTGAGACTAATCACACGCCCAG
>JBDSME010000431.1:0-2636 GCA_039916065.1 Polyangia bacterium | reverse complement strand
ACATCCGCGCCGGAACCGAGGCCCCCCTGTGCCGCCCGGTGCGCCCGCTCAGCCAGAGAAAAACAGAGTTCACGATTGTCGGCGATGGACAGCCCGGCGAATTCCAGGACCGCGCCCACGGCCGCCGCCGCGACGGCCGCGCTGGAGCCGAGTCCCAGCTTCTTTCCATGCAAGCTGAAGGCGGCGCTGTCGATCAACACCGATCCCGCCGGTAGCGCCGCCGCGTGATCGCCAATGCCGGTCAGCGCGGCCTGGACCGCCTGCGAGACGAATTCCGATTCGGCCTCGATCCCCGGGACGAACTGGCCGACCACTTGGCGCGACACCGCCGCCACCACCGCCGGGGCGCCTTCCAAAACGGCGTACTCGCCGATCAGGAAGACCTTGCCGGGGGCCACCACCACCGGGGTGCCCCGCAAGGTGTTATACAAGGATGTTCTCTCCAGGTCGCTCATGCCGTGGTCTCGTGAAGGATGCGCACGCCACGGCCGGGCGAGGTGGCCAACGTGCGCAGGACTCCGGGGGTCGCGGCCAGGGTCCGCTCGACCTCGGCCACGTCCGACTGCTCGCACAGCACCTTGACGTGAGGGCCGGCATCGATGGTGAAGTAGGCTTTGACCCCCCCGTCATCCCGCAGCGCGCGGATGGCCTGCATCGCCGCCAGGGTGGCGGGCGTCCAGTAGAAGATGCCCGGGTCCGCGGCCATGGCGCTGGCGTGCATGCGTATGGCGCTTCGTTCCGCGACCAGGCCCAGGCGCGATAGGTCGCGGTCGGCGATGGCGGCCCGGGCCTCTTCAAGATCGCGCGGCACGGAATCAAGCCACCCCGCGTAGAAGGGGGACGTTCGCGCGGTATGGCCCATCGCCTCCGTGGAGCCAACGGCTTTCTCGCCCTCGGCCGTGACGGCGACCACCAGCCGCACCGGCCAGGTGTCGCCCTCGCCGAGCGGGACGGCCACAGCGTCCGTGCCGTCGAGGCGCCGGCCGCGGGTCATCTCGACGAAGCCGCCAAAGATCGAGCGGGCCGCGGATCCCGAGCCGCGCCTGGCCAGCGCCGAGAGCTGCGCCGGCTCCAGGGCCAGCCCTGCCGCGCGCGTCGCCGCCAGTGCCAGCGCCGCGAACCCCGACGCCGACGACGCCAGGCCAGCCGCCGTGGGCACGCTGTTCTCGGTGACCACCTCGGCGCGGGCGTCGATTCCGGCACTGTCCCGCACCAGATCCAAAAAGGCTCCCACGCGCGCTCGGGTCCGGTCGTCCGCGTCGCGGCCGTTGAAGCGCAGGCGATCCTCGCTGCCCAGATGGGAACCGAAGCGAACCGTGGTGCGCGTGCCCAGCTCCTTGAGGGTGAGCGACAAGCTACCGGCCGCCGGCAGGTTGAGGGCGGCGTCGCGCTTGCCCCAGTATTTCACCAGCGCGATGTTGGTCCCGGCGATGGCCGTGCACGAAGACAATTTCATGACGGCGACAACTTCATGGCGTCGCCTCACGCCCGTGACTGGCATCGCCGCCCAATGTGGCTGGTGCTGGTGGTCGCGCCGGAGGAGAGGATGATGATGGAGCACCCACCTCGGTTTCGCCGAGCTGGTGTCGCGTCGCCCGCGGGGCGCCGATCTCCGCCAGGAAGCCCCGATACCCGGCGGCGGTCCACCGCGCCAGCACGTCGCGCTCGTGTCCGGGAGCCAGGGCAATCACCGCGCCGCCGCCCCCGGCGCCCGTGAGCTTCGCGCCCACCGCGCCGGCCGCGCGCGCCAGGTGAACCAGGGCATCCAGTGCGGGCGAGGAGACCCGCAGCGCCGCCAGCAGCCCGTGGCCGACGTCGAACAGCCGGCCGAGCTCATCGATGTGACCGCGCTCCAGCGCCGTCTGTCCCGCCTCCGCCACCTCCCCCAGGGCGGAGATCACAGCGTTGAGCTGGGGGGTCCGCTCGCGCATCAAACGGACCGCATCCACCTGGGCCCGGGTATCGCGTTGCACGCCGGAGAGCCCCACGCAAAGGGTCATGGGTTGCAACACCGCGACCGGCTGCCAGCCCCTGCCGCGCTGAAATCGTCCCACCTCGCCTGAGGCCGCCGCCGCCAGATCGATCCCCGAAGCCGTCCCGTGAAAGACCATCTCCGCGTCACCGGCCGCCGCGGTGATCAACGCCGCATCACCGCTGGCGCGCGCCAGCGCGACGGCCCGGGCCACCGCGATGGAGATCGCCGCGGAGCTTCCCAGCCCCGCGCGCGTCGGTAGCGCTCCGTCCAGCCGCACGTCCAGAGCCTCGCCGGGAAAATGCTTCAGGATCGCCGCGAAAGCCTGCCCCACGGCAGTGCCATCGTTCGCGCGTGCTTGCAGCCCCCATGTCGTCGCCGGCGCCGTGACCTGTCCACTTCCGGGGAAGGCCTCGGCCCATACCCCCACCGACAACCCGGCGGCCAACGCGGGCTGGCCGTAGACGACAGCATGCTCACCCAGCAAGATGACCTTGCCGTGTCCGAAGGCGCGGCGCCCATCGCCGTCCTCGTGGTGCGCGTCGGGCGCCGGCGATCCGGGCCGCGTCATGCCGGCCTCTGCGCGAGCCAGTCGCGCAGCTCTCCCGTGATCACGCGGGGCGCACGGGCCAGATCGGCGCTGGTCGCCACGCCGGCCAGCAAG
>JBDSME010000430.1:0-11086 GCA_039916065.1 Polyangia bacterium | reverse complement strand
CCGAGGTGAACGTCACGTCCGCGCAGTGCGTGCCGAACACTCCACCACCCTGCCGTAGGAACTTCTGCATCGCCTTGGACTCGTTGGAGCCGTCCTTGTTCTGCCCGAAGGGATAAAAGCACGTGTTAATCATGCCGACAGCGGCGTACTTGGCGAGGTTGGTGTCGGTGAACATGGCCGCGTCGGCGGATTCGTCGGCCTGGTAGCCCCACTCCATCAGCTTTTGTTTGTAGGCCGCGATCTGCGCCGGGATTCCGGTGATGGTACCCGCGCTGCCGAGCGTGTAGAGCAGTACGCGCATCGGCCTCGTCGACGTCTGCCCGCCAGCGCCACCGGTCGAGACCGCTTGCCCGCCCCCTCCGGCCGTGCTTCCCGATGCGCCTCCGCCCGCCGAGCCGGCGATGCCGCCGGTACCGGCGGCGCCCGAAGTTCCCCCGCCCGCGGCTGTTCCCGCCGCGCCCGTCGAGCCGCCCGAGCCGGCAGCCCCCGTGGTGCCAGCCCCCCCCGTGCCCGCGGTCCCGCCGGCGGCGGTACCTCCGGCGCCCCCATGGGTCCCGGTACCTTCAATATTCCAGCCTCCCGTGGTACCCGCGGTGCCGGTCGTGCCGCCTCTGCTTCCGCCGGCCGCTCCCGTCGTCCCGCCCGTGCCCGGCGTGCTCGAGCCACCGCTCGAACAGGAGGGGACGGCGAGCGACGTCAAAGCCAGAGCGATGAATCCCAGGCAAGCAACACAATCGTTGTAGTAGCTCGAGCGCAGGTTGGACATGCTACCAGTGTTTGTCGCCAGGGCGGTCAATGTCCAAGGAATGCTGCCTGCCAGGGGTGACCGTCGCCGGCATCTACAAGCCAACTTTTTGCGGCCGCCGGTGGTGTGGAGACGGCCAGTGCGGACGTCGAGAGCGCCGGCGCCACCGGCGGGCCCTGCGCACAAGGCGCCCGCCCATTCGCCTCACCGTCGCCGCGAGTGCCTCTGCCGAAGTAAAGGGGCGGCTGTGCGCGCAAGTGGCTTCAACTTGCACGCCGCCAGTCGCGTCGCCGTTCACGACCGCTTTTGCTCCGCCGATGTTGGGTTCTTCGTCCACACAACGGAGTCGCTGGCGTTGCCGTGGCTGAACCTGGGCTGCGGCTTCGGGAAAAGCCCGTTCGCAGGATCTCTGAAACCGTAGCCGTAGCGCGCCGCTCGCGAAATAGATCAGGCCGCTTGTGTTCGACGACGTCCAGGAACAGCTCGCCGGGGCGCCGGGGATCACCGTCCTCGTGCCGGCGGTTAACCAGACGGCGCCGCGCGCCGGCTCGCCTCGGCGACCGCGACCGCGGTCGCCTCAAATGCACCTCTCTCGATCTGTCGAGTAAGCTCGGTCGATGGGACTTCCCCGCGGTCGGCTCCCGGCTTGCGTCGCCTTGGCGCTGCCCCTCGTTCTTGTAGCGTGCGGGCGTGGCGCGGTTCGGACAGGCCCCGGTGACAATGGCACTGGTGGAGCCGGAGGAAGTGGTGGAAGTGGTGGTGTGGCGGGTGTGGCGGGCGGGATCTCGGGCAGCGGTGGGGCCAACGGAATTGCCCCGCCGTCAAGTAGTGCAGACCCGCCCCCGGGTCCCCCCACCTACGACCTCGCCCTCCACGGTCAAGGCCCATGCATAGGCAGCTCGCTGGAGCAGGCCATTGCCGCCGTTCACAGGGAATGGCCCGAGCTCGCGGATATAAACGTGCTTTACACCAACGATCCGAACCGCGGGGGCGATGGCAGCTTTATCTACGCCTTCGCCCGCGAGACTGGCTTCGCGCTGGCCTTCAAGCGTGGCGGCGGCGACTGTCCGGCGGGCTGCACCGAAAACGAGTACTGGTACTTCGCGATGGATGCGGCTTGTGCGCCGGTACAGGTCGGGCACTTCAACGCCGCCTGGGGGGCCGGCAACTGCCTCGCTACCACGGGAGCACCGCTGTGGGGCCTCCCGGCGGCGCCTGATCCGGCGGTGGTCTGCGGCGCCGACAACAGCCCCAAGGACGTCAGCGGTGTCTACCCTCTACGGGGCATTGGTACCCGCATCGCCTGCACGGAAAAGGCGGCTGGCGAGCCGCAAGTGAGCGTGACCCTCGCTCTCACACTCACCGTCGCACAGTCGGTGGGCGATCTCGCCCACGGCACCGTCACCCTGCAGGGAAGCGGTCATCCTCTCGTCGACGGACAACCCATCGCCGCTACCTTCACCCGGCGGCGCTTCGCAGCGGTGCGCGAGGTAAGCAAACTCCTCACGACTTGCATCGATCAGCACTCCATCCAGATCGACCTCGACTTCGAGAGCGGGATGCCGGGACGCTTCCAATTCATGGAAACGAGGTCGCTCAACTGCCCACCGTCGCAGGATTACTGCAAAGGGCAGCTCAATCTCCAGTTGGTTCCCTAAAATCCGGATGCCCATCGGGTGGGGGTCACCCCCGATGACGGTCTAGGCCTCGTTGCGGCTACAATTTCGTCGCATGGGGAAGAGCTACTTAATTGCGCTGGGAATCGCGATCGGGGCGGCGGCGCTCGGTTGCCGCGGACGGGATGGCGTGGGCCACGCGGCGGGCGCGACCGGTCACGGGGCCGCCGGCGGGGCGGGGATGGCCGGCGCGAGCACCGGCGGGGCGGGCGCGGGGGCTGTCGGAGCGTCCGGCGGGGCGAACGGAGCGGGGACGGAAGGCGGCGCCGCGGGCACGGGCGGCGCGAGCACCGGGGGCACGGGCGCCGGCGCTGCGGGGACCGGCGGCGAGGCAGGCGCGCGCACCCCGGGGGAAGCGGGCAGGGACGGTGGCGTTGCGGGCGCCAGCGGAGGCGTTCCGTACTACCCGCTCGGCATGAACGACGTGACGATCCTGGCGCCGCTACCGCCATCGAACACGACGGTGGTGCTAATGCGCGGGACCGATTTTGCGGACGACGGGACCGCGCTTGTCCCCCGCGTGCTGTTCGATCGGTTGGCGGGGCCAGCTCCCGACACGGGCCTGTCTCCGATCCTCGGCGCCGCGACATACGAACGCATTCACCTCATCGCGGTTCGCGTCGATCTCTGTGATCGACTGCTGCCCGGTGCGTGCCGGGAGACGGACGACGCGCGCATGCGTCTCGTTTTCCAGCCGCTCCATGGGGATGGGGAGGCCGAAGACGTCGGCTTTCACGCCTTTTACACGATTCGACACGATGAGATTGCGGGCGCGGTCGCGGCGCTGCGCGAGCTCGCGATGCTGGCCCCGCCGCAGACCGGCGCGCTTCGCGTCAGCCCCGCCCTCAGCGCCACCAATCCCGAGGCTTATGCGACCAAGGTGCGCGCCTTCGTGAAACGTTACGGCGGCGACGGCCGCCTCGCGCGCCTCACGGTGAACGCGCAGCCCCAGGTCTCTGGGCAGGTCCGCTGGGTCCTCCGCGGCGTGGAGAAGAAGTGGAACGCGTTCGTCGATATTCCGATCGTCGGCGCGAGCGCGACGGACGTCTCGGAATCCATCGTCTTCGGCGACAGCTACGACGTCAAGCCGATCGCCGACACGCCGTCCGGTCTGCTGGGCGCGCTGCAGAAAAACATGTTCGACGCCGCCAGTGCCACCAAGCAGCGCGACTACCTTGCGGTGCTGGCGGCGGTCGAGAATCCAATGACCCACACAACCGAGACGACGGCGTGCGTCGCCTGTCACGTCTCCACGGTCGTAACGAGAGAGCGCTCCATCGGCGCCTCGATCGACCCCCTGACGCTGCCCGGGCGCTATACCTCGAACTTCGATCTGTCGACTGCGGCCGGCGAGTCCGCGACGAATCCGAGAACGCTCCGGGCACTCGGCTTTGCGGTGCGGCAGCCGATGATCTCCCAGCGCGTGGTCAACGAAACCGCCCAGACGCTAGCGGAGCTTGAGGCCCGCTTTCCACCCCCCTGAGAGGCGCCTTCAGGCGCCCCTCGAACCCATCGCCTTCAGACGGTGGTGGCGGCCTTCAACCTGACCACGGTCTGGTCGTTGCGCACGGCCTGGGTTAACTATGCGTCATGCCCTGCATACTCCGTTCGGTTGGCGCCACTGCTCTTTCGCTCGCCTGGCCGGCGGTCCGCCTGCTGAGCTTTCTCGGCCTGACTCTCACGGCAGCGGCGCCCGCCTGTATCAGGACCACCGTCTCTGCGGGGATGCCGGGCTCTCCCGTTTTGGCCTCCTCTGACCCAGCTCCCGATCCTCTTGAGGTGGAACGGCGGCTTTCGAGAATCGCGCGCGTCGATCTGCTCGGCCCCAACGGCATGGCGGCCTTCGCGCTCCAGGGCGAGACCAAAAAGGTGGTAATCACGACGGTGTCCGTACAAGGACAGCCGTTCGCTTCGGCCCTACGCGCGACAATCAGCGAAAGCTCGGGGAGCGAGTGGAGCGTCCAGCTGGTCGCCGCGAATGTTCATCCAATCGAAAAGGGCGACGCCATCCTGACCACCTTCTATCTGCGTGCGCCATCGCCCCTCGAAGGGACTTCGTTGGGACAAACCGAGTTCGTGTTCGAGCTCGGCCGCGCTCCGTTCAGCAAGTCGGTGCAGTATCCGATTCACGCCGGCGGTGAGTGGACCAAAGTCCAAGTTCCCTTCAGCGCCGCGCAAGCGTATGCGATCGGCGAGGCGCATCTGATCTTCCGCCTGGGCTACGACGTGCAGACCATCGAGCTCGGCGGCGTGACCGTCGAGGGTTTCGGAAAGCGTGTTTCGCTCGGGTCCTTGCCGGCTACGAAGGCCGCCGATCGGCAGCGGGAGCGTGCCGGCGCCGCCGCGGTGCTGGCGGCCGAGGAGGCGGCGAGGAATGCCCCTCCCGTCGACGGGGGAGAGATCGAAATCGAGGTCGCGCCCCGGAAGATCGTCAGGCCGATCAGTCCCTTTGTTTACGGCATCAACGCCCAAAAAGCCGAGGATTCGGGGGCGACCTTGCGCCGCATGGGCGGCAATCGCTCGACCGGATACAACTGGGAGACCAACGCGTCGAATGCTGGCAGCGACTACCATCACAACAGCGACGAGTGGGCCTGTTCGGTGCTCGGATACGGCGACTGCGACGTCCCCGCGGCGCAGGTCTTGAATTTCGCAGCCGCCAATCGGCGGGACGGGTTGGAGACGTTGGTGACCGTTCCCCTGGTCGATTACGTGGCGGCCGACAAGAAGGGCCCCGTCAAAGAGGACGAAGCGGCGCCGAGCCCGCGCTGGGTGAAATCGTTGCCGAAAAAGCCGGCGCGCTTCGCCGAGACGCCCGATCTGAGCGATGGGGTCGTTTACCAAGACGAGTTCGTGAGCCATCTCATCAGCAAGGTGGGCAACGCCAAGACGGGGGGCGTGCGGTTCTATGCGCTCGACAACGAGCCGGCGTTGTGGCCGCACACGCATCCACGCATTCACGGGGCGCGGACCACCTACTCCGAGATGGTCTCCCGCACGGAAGCGGCCGCCGCGGCGATCACCGATGTCGACCGCGGCGCTCTCGTGCTCGGCGGAGTGATGTTTGGTTGGAGCGAATACGTGAGCCTGGGCGATGCCCCCGACGCCCAGACGGAGAACGCGAAGCTGGGTTCAGAGGCGACGTACATCGACTTTTTCTTGGCCCAGATGAAGCGCCTGGAGGCGGTTCACCACCGTCGGTTGGTGCACGCGCTGGACGTCCACTGGTACCCCGAGGCGCGCGGCAGCAAACGCATCACGGAGAAGGACGTCTCGGCCAAGACGGTGACGGCGCGATTGCAGGCGCCGCGCAGCCTTTGGGACGCGACCTACCTGGAGAAGAGCTGGATCGCGGCCGCTTGGGGTAAGCCGATCCGCCTGATTCCGTGGCTGCGTGAAAGAATTGCCGCGCGCTATCCCGGAACGAAGCTGGCGATCACCGAATACGACTTCGGCGCTGGTGAACACATCTCGGGTGGTCTGGCCCAGGTCGACGCCCTGGGGGTCTTCGGGCGCGAGGGGGTCGACGTCGCGAACTACTGGGGAGATGGCGCGGCGGTTGGAAAGCTGCCGACCTACGTCAAGGCCGCCTTCCAGCTTTATCGCAACTACGACGGAAAGGGGGGGACCTTCGGCGACACTGCGGTTGCAGCCACTTCGCGGGACCAGGAGAAGGTGTCGGTGTTTGCCGCCACCGACAGCAAACGGGGTAGGGCGCTGAGTGTGGTGGTCATCAACAAGGCAACCCACGCGTCGTATGCAGCGAAGGTGAAGCTCGACCTTCCCGGCGCCGCGTCGGGCAAGGCGCCCCCCACCTGCGTCAATGCGCGGGTGTATCTCCTCGATTCATCAGGCCCCTCAATCAAGGCGTTGCCGTCCGTGGCGCTGGCGAACGGGGCCATCAACCACCGCTTGCCACCTCTGTCGGCGACCTTGTTCGTGTGCGAGGGGAGGTAGCCAGGTGGCAATGAGTCAAGGTCAACAGAGATCGCGCGACCAGATCGCGCACCAAAGGAATGGCGTGGAGCCGGCGCGGGACAAGCGCTGATTCGAGTTGCACGGCGACGCCGGTCGTGGTCGTCTAGCGCGCCGATCATGAATATTCACCGTCGCTTGATTTGGGGTTTTGTACTCGCGATGTTCGCGTCGCTTCCGGCGTTGGCGGAGCAGCCTTCCGCTTCCGTTCCGTATCGCTGGAAGAGCGTTGAGATCGTCGGGGGCGGCTTTGTGGATGGGTTCGTGTTCCATCCCACCGCCAAAGGGGTCTGATACGCGCGCACCGACATCGGAGGCGCGTATCGCCGCAACGTCGCCACCCGAAAGTGGGAGCCGCTGCTCGACTGGGTCCCCTATTCGGACCTGAATCTCATGGGCGTGGAGAGCATCGCCGTCGATCCGGCGGACCCGGGCAAGGTCTACCTGGCTTGCGGAACGTACACCGCCGCCAACGTTCCCGACGGCGCTATCTTGCGCTCCACCGACGGCGGGAAGACGCTTCAGCGAACGAACGTCCCTTTCAAGTTCGGGGGCAACGAGGCCGGGCGCGGCAACGGGAAACGCATGGCCGTCGACCCGAACGATGGACGCATTCTCTTTCTGGGCACGCGCCATGCCGGGCTCTGGAAGAGCGTCGACGGAGCGGCGACGTTCACCAAGGTGACCGCCTTCCCCAGTGACGTGCTGAAGTTGCCTCTCGATGAGGCCAAGTTGCCCGCATGGCGGGGTGGGGGACGCAGCAGCATCGTTTTCGTGATCTTCGACCCGCGCACGGGCACGGCCGGAAAGGGCAGCCGCACCCTGTTTGCCGGTGTGTCAGTGATGGGGCGTCCGGGGCTCTTCCGCAGAGACGATGGTGGAGACAGCTGGAAGGTCATGGAAGGACAGCCGACCAAATACCGCCCAAACCATGCGGTGTTGGCTTCGGACGGAAACCTCTTCATCTCTTACGGAACCGATCCCGGCCCCATGGAAATGATCGACGGGGGCGTCTGGAAGTTGGACACCGCCACGGGTGCCTGGACGGACATCACCCCGGACAAACCGACTCTCGAACGCAAGTTCGGATACGCGGCCGTGGCGGTCGACCTCCACAATCCCAAAGTCTTGCTGGCCAGCTCGTTCCATCGGCCGAAGGGGGAGGACCTGTTCCGGAGCACCGACGGGGGCGCCACCTGGAAACCGATTTTCGGAAGCGGAGGCATCCGGGACTACACCCTTGCACCCTATGTCAAAGACACCGAGCTCCACTGGATGTTCGACGTGGAGATCGATCCCGCGAACTCCGAGCATGCGATGTTCACCACCGGATATGGTGGCTGGGAGACCTGCGACCTCACCAACATCGACCGGAACAAGCCGACGCACTGGAAGGTCATGAGCCCCGGCATCGAGGAAACGGTGGCGCTGGCCCTGTATAGCCCCACGAAAGGCGCGCCGCTGGTGACCGCGGTGGGAGACTACTCGGGGTTCGTGCACTGGAACCTCGACCGCCCCGCGCCGGGCGGCAATCCGAAACCGCCCTTCTTCGGTAACACCCACGACGTGAGCGGTGGGTCGCTGAATCCGAACGTCATGGTGCGGGTGGGGCGCGGACGAGAAGGAGCGGGCAACCTCGGGTATTCGCTGGACGGCGGCAAGACGTGGCGCGAACCGGCGTCGGTGCCTGATCCCAAGGCAGCGGCTGGCCACGTCGCCGTCGGTGCGAATGGCAAGGCCTGGGTCTGGACGCCCGAGCATCAGGTCCCCGTCGTCACGGTCGACCGAGGAGCCACCTGGACCCCGTGCGCGGGATTGCCCAAGGACACGCGGGTGATCGCCGACCGGGTCAATCCCGCGCGTTTCTACGCCATGGCGCTCTTCGACGGGACGCTGTTCGAAAGCCAGGACGGAGGCGCCAGCTTCGCCGCCCGGCCGCTCACCCTTCTGGGTGGGCTTCCCAAACGCGCGGGCAGCGACAGCGACAATCTGACCGATCGCGGTGACGACCGCGGCGGACAGGACCGGCTTTACGCCACGCCGGGACGCGAGGACGATCTCTGGTTGGCGGCGTACCACGGGCTGTTCCACTCCGCCGGTCAGGCCGTCTCCACCAGCGCTGGTCCTGACGGGAGCTGGCAGGTCCAGTTGGCGCCGATGAAGGCTGGTGGCCCCTACACCATGACCATCTCGGGGACGAACGAGCTGGTGCTGGTCGATCTCTTGGTTGGCGAAGTCTGGGTGGCCAGCGGCCAGTCGAACATGGAGCGCCAGCTCGGCCCGCGGTTCGGCCAGAAGCCGATCGACGATTGGGAGAAAGAGGCGGCTGCCGCCACCTATCCGCGCTTGAGACACTTCGGCGTGGCGCAAAAGACCGCGCTGGCGCCGTTGACGACTGTCCATGGTCAGTGGGAGGTCTGTACACCGGAGGCGGTAAAAGAATTCACGGCGGTGGGCTATTTCTTCGGGCGCGACCTGCACCGGGCGCGACACGTGCCCGCCGGGCTGATCCACAGCTCCTGGGGTGGCACGCCCGCCAAGGCCTGGACCAGCGAGGCCGCGCTGGGCACGCTGCCGGACTTCCGCGAGCTGGCGGAACAGTTGCAGCTCTTGCGCGCCGATCCACCGGCGGCGCGACGCCACTACGAACGGAGCCTGGAAACCTGGTTTGTGGCAAGCGATCCCGGCTCCGCGGCGGGGCAGAGCTGGAGCGACCCCGCACTGAATGCCAGCGACTGGAAGTCGATGCTGATTCCCAATTTGTGGGAAACCGCTGGAGAGCCCGAGTTGAACGGCGTGGTCTGGTTCCGCAAATCGTTCGAGCTTCCGCGCGAGGCCGCGGCTCTGCCGGCAGAGTTGCACCTCGGCATGGTGGACGACATCGACACCACCTGGATCAACGGCGTCAAGGTCGGAGCCACCGCCGGCTACGATGTGGTGCGGCGGTATTCTGTGCCGGCCGGCGTGCTCAAGCCTGGCAGCAATATCGTCGTGGTCAGGGTGCTGGACACAGGTGGGGGCGGCGGCATTTGGGGCGCGGACAAACCACGTTTGGCCTTCGCGGGAAAAGGTGCGCCAAAACCCATCGACCTTGCCGGAGCCTGGCGGTATCGCGTGGGCATGGACCTGCGCCACCAAGCCCCCCCGCCAGCGGGCGTGATCGGCGACAGCGGCACACCTACCGTGCTCTACAACGGGATGATCGCCCCGCTGCTTCCCTACGCCATTCGCGGCGTGATCTGGTGCCAGGGCGAGGCCAACGTGCACCGCGAGGCACAGTATCGGACCCTGTTCCCCGCCCTCATCGGCGATTGGCGACGCGCCTGGGGGCGCGAGCTCCCTTTTCTGTTCGTCCAGATCGCGCCTCACCAGGACATGACCCCCGAGCTTCGCGAGGCCCAGCTCTGGACCTGGCAGCAGACGCCCAAGACGGCGATGGCGGTGACGATTGATTGCGGCGATGCCGGCGACATTCATCCGTCGCGCAAGCAGCCGGTGGGGGCGCGCCTGGCGTTGGCCGCCCGCGCGGTGGCCTACGGCGAGCGAATCGAGTTTTCGGGACCGGTTTTTCAGTCGCTCCAGAGACGCGCCTCCCAGGCCATCGTCCGCTTCACGCACGCAGGTGGCGGACTGGTGGCGAAGGGTGGGCCGTCGCTCACCGGTTTCACCGTCGCCGGTCGCGATGGGGTGTTTCATCCGGCGCAGGCCACGGCGCGGGGCAAGACCGTGATCGTCACCAGCGAGGCCGTGACCCAGCCCGTGGCGGTGCGCTACGGGTGGGCCAACGTCCCCGTCGGCAACCTGTTCAACAAAGCGGGCCTTCCAGCCTCACCGTTTCGGACGGACCCGCCCGAGGTGGCGGGGACCAACTGACGACCACCCCGGCCGCACCCCGGCCCGCCACACTCGTCGGTCGTTCTGTCAGTACTTCCCCGGCGTCGCTCTCAGGATTTGCGGCGCCGACGAGAAGTTCAGCCCCCAGTCGGTCTGGTCGCCGTTCCACCTATCCACCGCCCAGTGCGGGTTCGCGCGTGCAACGTGACCGACGAGGACAAGCCCGTCGGGCGAGCGTCTCACGACGACGGGCACGTGCGTTGCCATCATACCAGCCGCCGGCGAGCTCACGATCGTCGCGAAGTTCGTACCGCCTCAGGAAAGCCTCGATTTGCTCTTCGTCGTCAACCCTGAAGGATTCCGGAACGTACATGATTGGAACTTGGTCGTGTGGATAACGAACTGGTGTTCAGCGGCGGGCAACCGACCCCTGCGACGGCCGGTTGGGCAGCACAGCGGCCGAACCGCAGTCTGTGTAGCCTTCGCTGGGAGGCAGTTCGCTCCGGGGACCCGGCTGAGAGAAGCCGCCTGGCACGCAATCTGGAAAGGCGAAGCATCGGCTGCCGGGTACAGGGACACTCCGTAACCTCGGCGAGGCGCTTGGCGTAAGAGGACGGGAAGTATGAGTCCCGACAACCTTCGAGAGGAGATTCCACATGAAAAATGGACGGAAGTGGCCAATGCTGATCCTGGTACTCGGCGTCGCGGCCAGCCTGCCTACTGCGGCCTTTGCCACTCCGCAAGGAGACGCGGCCCGGGCGGACATCCAGAAGACCCTGGGGTTCGTGCCCGGGTTCTTCAAGTTCGTACCTGAGTTGTCGCTCCCTGGCGCCTGGATGGACATGAAGGGGCTTCA
>JBDSME010000429.1:0-3125 GCA_039916065.1 Polyangia bacterium | reverse complement strand
CAGAGGGGGGGGCCGATTCCGCCAGCCAGCGCCGCGAGCATCTCCGTTTCGACAAGGTTTTCACGGTACGCGTGGAATCCATTCTGTTCGGGGACATGGTCTGCGTCGCACGCAACGTCTCGGCGGGCGGCATCTTCCTGGAACTGGCTGATCCCCTGCCGCTGGGGGCCATGCTACGGGTCTGTTTTCCGGTCCCGGATGGTTCCGGAGAGGTCGTGGCGGTCGGAGAGGTGAAGAATCACTACTTCATCAACTATGCTCACAAGGGCGTGAACAAGGCCGTCGCCGGCATGGCCGTGCGGTTCACCTCGTTCGAGAGCGACAGTCATCGCATCCTCGAGGATTGCCTGACCCGTCTGCGCGTCTTGCATTGACCGAACTGTCGTCACTCCTCTGACCGCGATCTCACCACCACGGTCTCCTGGAGATCGACGGTCGCGCCCTCCTCTATCGGTACCTCGACCTCACGAGGTCCGCTGATGGTAGGGAAGACCCGCGGTCCGACCCGGATGGAGAGTTCGTATCGGCCAGGCAAGACACCCGTGATGGTGAATGCGCCCGTCTTGTCGACGTCACCCACCGCCTTGCGCGGGAAAGCCAGCGGCGACCGCCCCACCAGAACAGCCCTGGTCTCGCCCATCGGCAGCAACCCCGACCCCACGCTGACCCGGCCGCGTACCCGCGCCCCGCGGTGAGAGGTGGTGAGCTCGGTCTCCACATCGAGGTGACCCTCACCGAGTTCCAGCTTCTCGGGCGGATAGACCAGGCGCTCTCCGTGCCGCGCCCACAGGTAGTAGGTCCCGGGGCCGAATCTGTCCTGAGCGAACTTTCCGTACGCGTCAGTTGTCCAGATGATCGGGGACATGGTGGCGCCCACGCCCCCCGACAGCATTGCCACCACCAAGGCGTTGGCCTCCGGCTCGCGGTCGCTATCGACCACCGTTCCCCGGATCACGCCGGTGCGGACCATATGGATTGTGATGCGCGGAGTCGCGCCAGCGGAGACCACCGCGCGCACCGACGCCGGCAGCCAGCCGAACCGGGAGACCGCCAGGATGTAACGTCGGCTCTCCAGCCCGCTGATCTGAAACTGGCCATCCTCACCCGTCAGGGCGGCCGACACCTCAATCAGGTCCTCCGGACCGCGCAGCGCCCGGACATCAACCCGGGGTACTGGTATTCCCGTCCCATCAACCACCCGCCCCCGCAGCGTGCTCTCCGGGCCCAGGCGAAATGAACGCACCAGCGGTACCGTGCGCTCCAGCCGCACTTCGGCGATTTCCGTGGCATGACCGGGGTGGCTGATTCGCAGCGCGTAGGGAACGACGGCGCTGCGTAGGCGAACGCGGAAGGCGCCATCCTTACCGGAGACTTCGTCCGCCACCGCCGCACCCTGGAACCAGACCCGTACCTTGGCCCCTTCGATGCGGCGGTTGGCATCATCAGACACGCGCCCTTGCAAGACCGCTTCGGGACGGTCGGCGGTGTCCCGCCAAAAAATCTCGCGACGAAAATCCTCTTCCGAAGGGAGCAGGCAGGTGGTGCCGCGAAACCAGGGGGTGGCGCAATCGGGGGCCAGACGCGAACAGAAATCCACGCAACTGGCGGAGTCCTTGGGATCGCACAGCGAAGACGGTGGTTCTTCAGGATCCAGCATGGGTGGTGGCGCGCCACGGCCATCGCAAAAAATGCAGCCTTCGGGCCGCTCCACGCAGCGCACATCACGTGGATCGACGGTGGCGGCCGTGACGTCCGGGGCCACCGGGGCTCCTGGAGTGCGCCGGCAGGCGCCCAGCGACGACGCGGAGAGCACGATGAGAGCCGGAAACAGAAGAAATGGGCGCATGAGAGACGACGGGACTGGAGCCCCGATGGGACTGCGTGTAGATCGGAGCGACTTTACGTCATGACTCCGCCCCGCCCAAGCCGCGCGCCCCTGTTCGTCGTTCTCGAAGGCATCGACGGCTCCGGTACCACGACCCAGCTCGATCGGCTGGTGGAACACCTGCGGGAGCGCGGGCGTCAGGCCGTGGCGACGCGGGAACCAAGTACTGGACCCATCGGTAGGTTGCTGCGCGAGATCCTGCTGGGGCAGCACGCGGTGCCGATGCCCGCCGGTGGCGCGAGCCCCGTCGACGGTCGCGCGATGGCCCTGCTGTTCGCCGCCGATCGCCGCGATCACTTGGGGCGAGAGGTGGAGCCGGCCCTGACGAACGGCGCCGACGTGGTTTCCGACCGTTACATCCTGTCGTCGCTGGCCTATCAAGCCGTTGAGGCAGAACGCCAGTGGGTGGAGACCCTGGCGGATGGCCTTCGCCGCCCCGATCTCACCATCCTGCTGGACGTACCGATCGCCGTGGCGGCGGAACGCAGGCGGCGCGCCCAGCGGGCCACCGAGCGGTACGACGCCGACGGTACCCTGGAACGGGTGGCGGAAAACTACCGCCGTCTGGCTGTCCGTGGCGGTGACGGCCGGTGGGGGCCGGTGACGGTCATCGATGCCAGCGGCACCGTCGACGACGTGGGGCGTCAGATCGCCAGCGAGGTGGACCGGCTGGTCGACCGCCCGGGGATGTCGTCCGAATGAGTGGGCGAACACCTTGCGGCGGGGCGCGGTGGCGGTGGCCGGTTCCGCGGCTTCTGCTGCAGGTGGTGGGGGCCCTGGCCATCGCGAGCCAAGCCGCCGGATGCGCTGGCCCGCTGTCCGAATCGGAGCCGCCGTCCTCCCGGTCCCCCCAGGTGGTAGGACTGGCGCCCGTCCCCATCGACCCGTCTCCCTCGGCGCCGCCCGCCCCCGGCGCGGCGGACCGGCGCACCGTCACCGTCGTCACGGGCGCGGAGGTCGCCCGTGAACGCGGCGGTGCGGCCGCCGCCGGGCAGGCTCCCGCCGCGGCCTCAACCCCAGCGGTGGTCGGAGAGCCGTCGTCTCGGGCCTGCGACGCACGGGTCGGTCCCCGCGCCATCAGGCGCGCCGCGCTGGTCCGCACGCTGGATGCCGGACTTGGCGCCTGGCTGCGTGGCGTGGATGTGGAAGGCAAGGTCGACCATGGCCATTTTCAGGGGTGGTTGGTCCGCGGCATCTACAGCGGGGATCCTTGCTGGTCGGACGTCGATGTGCTGCCAGG